>JALZVB010000258.1 GCA_023300835.1 Saprospiraceae bacterium
TTATTGTCTGCTCCCTCACTTGGTGTTTCATTCAGTAATCTGAATCCCTCAGACTTAAGCCTGGCCATCTCGCTTACAAGATCAGTAACACCAAATGCGATATGATGAAACCCAGGTCCTTTTTTATCAATGAATTTCTTAATAACACTGTCGTCCGAGGTCGCCTGTAATAGCTCAATCTTAGAACCGCCTATTCTGAAAAAAGAAGTCAATACTTTCTGCGCTTCTACAACTTCTTGTTTATAAGGCGCTGTGTCAAATAAAGCACTAAATAATGCCTCACTTTCTTGCATGTTTTCTACCGCTATTCCTATATGTTCTATTTTCTTCATTCTTAAAGTTTTGTTATTACAAATGTCTATAAATTTAACGTTGGTTATGCCTTAGGCACGGGTAAATAATAAGTACCGTGTTCAACATGGGTTTTTAGTCAAAAAAAGGCTGAAAACACAGGGATAGCCTGCTATCACAAGCTCGTTTAACCAAGTCATGGCGGAAAGGTACCAGTCATAAATCGGGCAGTTTTTTTTTAACCCATACCCACAGTCCGATTGCGGATAATATTTATTAGAATAAAAACCTACCTTAGACTTTTAAACCATATTGTATGCGCAAGATATTCAATCTCCTAATAATAGTATTAGTTACAGCCTATCTCATCTTTAAATTTATGTGGTCGCCTCAACATAAAACAGGGTCTACGGCACCAGATTTTAAGGCGGAACTTATCGATGGTTCAGCATTTGAATTATCTGACCTTCGTGGCAATTATGTGTTGCTAGATTTCTGGGGTTCTTGGTGTCCACCTTGTAGGAGAGATAACATAGGTTTAACGAAGCTATACGATGAGTTTAAAGACAAATCATTTGCAACAGCTAAGGGGTTTGAAATAGTAAGTATTGCGCTAGAGAAGAATGACAAGACTTGGAAAAAAGCAGCAGAAAAGGATGGCTTTAATTGGCCTTACCAGATTGTTCAAAAAGCCAAATTGGTTATGACCTCTCCACTCGCATTAAAGTATAATGTAACCAACTTACCTTCCAAGTTTCTGATTGATCCTGATGGAAATGTAATCGGAGCCAACCTCAGTTACGAAGAATTGAAAAAGGTATTGGCAGAGAATTTAGGTAAATAAATAAGGTCCTCTTATAAGACCATAACAGTTTTCTAATTTAAGCTATTGACATCACCTTTGTTTGCTAGTTGGAAAATCATTTCTGATAGAGGAAAGCCATTTATAGTTCACTGAAAGGCTTCAGCCTGTACCCCATTTATGTAGATTTTTCTGCCTGATGAATAAGGGTTGTCCTTATATATTCCTAGAATTACTTTTCTGAATTCTATAAGCTCTATACCATTCACTTTACCGTCAGAATTAATATCTGCATTTTCTAATATACATTCTGATTCTAACTTATTATAGTTAGAATGTGCTGATGTATGGAATCATATGGCTGAAAAAAATCTGTAAACTAGGCATCAAAAAAAATAGTAACTTAGTATTAATTATAGAACTCAACCTTAAGGTCATGATTAAGAAATCAGTAGTATTTATATTTCTTGCATTCTTCACAAATTGTCTACTTAGTCAATATAGTATAGGCCTAAAAATTGGAGTAACTAATTCAAATATGAATTTCTTTTTTGATGAAGATAAGTTGCAAGGCCTTGGAGGCATAACTCAACCAGAGGCATCTGTATTTGCTAAAGCTCATTTAGGGAAACAATTTGCCATTACAACAAACGTGTCTTATTTTTCAAAAGGAATTGATTTTCCTGAAATAGAATCTTGGGAGATGAATTCCATTGAGTTAAGCTATACACTTAACTATACTAAGGAAATAGATAAAATTCATATATCCCCTTTTGCAGGATTTTCATTGAGTCACCTCATTAACTGGTACGAGGAACTTCCTAACGGTGATAGAAGAGAAAGAGATATAAGTGATCCAGCTTTAAATAGACAAGAGTTGTCATTGCCATTTGGAATAGAGCTAGGTTATATTTTTGATAACATAACTGTTTTTACAGAGTTGAAATTTAGAAGACCTATTACTAACTTGATTGACGATGAGCCAACAGAAGATTTTTCAATATCTGCTTCCAACAAATCAGTTGGCCTATCTTTAGGACTAGCTTATAGATTTTCTAAAAAAGAGACAATAGCAGAGTAGGAGATATAGAAGTGCAAGGCGATCTATATCACTCCACATCAAGCACCTTACCTGTCTTACCATTAAAAGAAAAAATATCACCTTTTTGTTTGCCTATTAATAGTTTTCCGATTGGAGAAACTGCTGAGATAGCGTAATAAATACCTCCATCAATAATAATCTTTCCTAAGCCAACAGATATGAAATAGTTAAGCTGGTCTGTGTGGACAAGAGCACCTGTTCGTATAATTTCCTGATGTGTTAGATTGGTCTGTAATAGATTGTTTTCCAGTTGACGATTCTTAATGATGACAGATTTCATTCTGTCCTGTTGTGCTTGCAACATCGCTCTTGATGTTTCAAACTTATCTCCGGCGCTACTTTTGGTTTCATTCGCCATAGACTCCTGTGATGACTTTAGGGCCAATTCTGCGTTAGTTATGCGGTCATGAATCATATTGATACAACTGTCGTAAATCTTTTGCTTGAGGTTGATCATGTTAGCTTTGTGAAATGGGTTAGCGTTATATGTGGCAATTTACATTTTTTAATAAAAAAAGGCCGAAGACCCATAAATGGGTTTCCGACCTCATGCCTGTTACGTTATACCGAACGCTTATAAATTGTTTTAGCTTATAGCTATTGTTCTTGGCGCCTTGTCTTTGGCAATTTCTTTTTTCTCTAAGTTAATGGTTAATATGCCATTTTCGTATCCCGCGTCTATTTTAGTCGTATCTATTTTGTCCGACAGATGGAATGTTCTTGTAAAGGCGTTGTAATTAAATTCTCTCCTTGTGTATTTAGGAGAATCGCCTTCTTTTCCTTTCTCTTGAGATACTTTGACAATCAATTGGTCCTTGTTGATCTGTATGTCAAATGCTTCCTTAGACAATCCAGGCGCAGCTATTTTTAGCGAGTAAGCAGAATCACTCTCTATGACATTAGAAGCAGGCCTAGTCGATGAAAACTCATGAGCTAGATCTCCCAATCCTTTGGAAAGTATATTGTCAATAGTGTGCGCAATTGTAGCTGTAGGTCTGTTGAATTTTATTCTATTCATTGTTATAATTTTTTTGCTTTTAAAATTGTGAATTATACCAGTGAGAGATCAATCTGTGTTCCAATGGGTTTTTAGCAGTCAAAAATGGTAGAGAACTCGAAAAAGAATGTCAATTTGGCACTACAAAGTAAAAACGAGTGACACAATGGCCGCTTATTGTTGTTTTAGCCTTTCTATTTATATTTGAGACCTTTAATATGAGTCAAGTAAGATGATTCAGTGGACAGATGTTTTTACTAAGTTCACTTATTATACCATTTGCACTTTAAGATGCCGCATAAGATTTTAAGAAGAATTTGCTAAGATCAAGGCATGAGCGAAAGATTCGTTGCAACGAATCGAGTACGAAAGTGCTCGAATTGAGAGAACCACGAAAGTGGGTGGGCCAGCCAATAGCCTTAGTTATGGCGAGTATTTTTAACGCTGAGATTAACGGATTCAATTGAAATATATGCGACGTTCTAAGGTTCAAGTGGTATTATATTATTTCTTGGGCTACAAGACCGCTGCATATAAGCAATACCGATATAATTATACTTAGAACTATGCTACTACTTTTCATGGTTTTTAGCGTTTGTGCAGATAATGAACCATTTTTTTAGATTTCAACAGATAAGATATAATAATATGAAATTCATAATTATAAAATTAAAACATATCCTTCTACAACAACGTTACATGAATCTTCTCAATCCGACGTTTATTGACTTGTACAATTTTAAACCTGAATTGTCCGATTGTGATCTCTTTATCCTTTTTAGGAATGCGGCCCATGTGATGTAGGATTAAACCAGCAAGAGAGTCTGCTTCGTCTTTGAAGGCATCAAAAGTTGTATTGTCAGCATTTATAATTCTACTGACATCTGGTAATAGTGTTTTACCCTCAAAGATATAGTTAGAGTCATTGATCTTTATAAAATCTACCTCTTCGTCATCATCAAATTCATCTTTGATTTCACCTATAACTTCTTCAAATATATCTTCCAACGTTACTAATCCTGCACTACCACCGAACTCATCCACAACGATGGCCATGTGTACTCTCTTCTTCTGGAACTCCTTCAATACATCATCTATTTTTTTGGACTCTGGGACGTAGATAATTCTTTCTCTAATAAATTGTTGCCAATGGAAGCTTTCGTCTTGATCCGAGTAACCCAGTAGATCCTTAGCATATAGAATACCTACAACTTTATCAAAATCCTCTTCGTAGATAGGAATCCGAGAGAATCCACTTTCGCGGATCATTGTCATAAGTTCTATGAACGTGGCTGTGATCTCTAGAGCAATTACATCGACCCTAGATTTCATAATTTGCTTAGCAGAAACATTACCGAACTTAATTATTCCTCTCAGCAGGTCTGCATCCTCCGATGTGTCATTATCTACTGTGAGTTGTATGGCTTTATCTAGATTTTCTTTACTAGATTCATCTAGGCCAGCACGACTATATATAAACTGCGACTCCATCTTAGAGGACCAATTAACGAGAAGCCTACTGAATGGGTATAATAGTGTCGATAGTAATGTCATAGGTCTAGCCATCAACTTAGAGAACCAGTTGTTGTTAAGATTGGCGTATATCTTAGGCGCAATCTCACCAAATAAGACCAATAAGAACGTAACACCAACGGTTGTAATAAGAAAGCTGAAAACTCTACCTATCGTTTCTGGCTCAAACGGCAAATATGCTGATACAGAGACACCTAGATTGGTAAAAACGGATTCTCCGAGCATATTCCTAATAAGGAAATCAGAGATAATTACAATGGCAATATTGATAAAGTTATTACTTATCAATATTGTAGCCAGCAGCCTACGTGGCTTATTACGCAGCCTCAAGACGAGTTTATTAATAGGAGTCTCTTCTTTTTCTAGATTGTCAATATCATTAGGTGATAATGAAAAGAAAGCGACCTCTGATCCAGAAACCAATGCCGATAACACTAATAATACGATCAGAAAAATAACAGCTGCCGCTATGCCACCTGTTGAGAGGAGAAAAAGGTTTAATGGTAAAAACAATAATAAACTCGGGGGGTCTGGGTCCACAGTTTTATTTTCTTAATGATTTTTTTGTTAAAAAGGAAGATCGTCTTCTTCTACTACAGGCATGTTACTAGACGTACTGGTAGTTGTTGGTGTAGCCTCAGTTTTTATCGGTGTTGGAGCCACATTCTTAGTAGAAGGGTATTCATCTCCAGCACTAGGAAAACCACCACCACTGCCAGAACTTTCTCTTTTATCTAGTGACCTTAGCATAAGGGCTACAACATCTGTGTTATATCTGTCATTACCGTTCTGATCTTGCCATTTACGTGTAGTAAGTTTGCCTTCCACATACACCATAGAGCCTTTTTTGAGGTTTCTTTCGGCACTTTGGGCAAGGTTTCTCCATGCAACGACATTATGCCATTCTGTAATAGATTGCCATTCTCCAGCTTTATCCTTGTAGTTTTCATTAGTTGCAACTGAAAACTTAGCTACAGATGCACCATTTTCCAAAACTCTTACCTCTGGATCTTTACCTAAATGCCCTACTAGGGTTACCTTATTTATCATAACTTAATAAATCTAATTATTGATATCTCAATTAAACTGGGAATATGCCGCAAGGCACTAACTCAGAATAAAGTTACTGAGATTTCTTCTAATTACAAAGCTAGGGTTTTTTGAGGTTGTATAATGTGCCTAATGTTCAATTTTATGTGATTGGTGGTATTTGCTTGTTTTTACTTGAAATTGCTGATAAAATTGGCATTATTGACTCAAATCAAAACAAAGTCACCGACTTCTCTTCAAGGTACATAGCAATACTCTTAGGAAACGCATAAGTCGGAATGTCAAAAATTTTAATGCACTTACCGATAAGCAACTGTTTTGAGTCTAATTTCCCTTTTAATCTAAATTTAAAAAACTGGGTATGGATTGTCTGATGCGTAAGTTGTTGCTTGTATACTTTAGAAGGAAAGACTTCAGCTACTTTTAGACCTGATACAACTGAGCTAATATCTGGAACCGTATCCAATAAGGAATCATTCTCTATTAGTGGAAACTGCCATAACCCCTGCCAGATGTCTTTACCAGAACGTTGTTCTATAACCGTCTGACCTGCATTGTCTTCTAATACGAGATATTGAAAATAGCGTTTACGTTTTTTAAGTTTCTTTGATTTAAGTGGAATTTCAGCGACTTTATTTTTGGCGAAAGCCTTACAATCTGATTTATATATGCAAGTGGCGCAGAGTGGAATTTTAGCTTTACAACTTAAGGCGCCCATTTCCATTATGGCTTGATTAAAAGTTGCGGGATCTTGATGTTCCAGTAATGCCTGTGCAAGCTGTGTTATCTTCTTTTTTATGACAGGGGTATCGACAGGATCTGTTATACCATAGAGTCTAGATATAAATCGGATGACATTACCATCGACAACGACATGTGGCAAACCAAAACAAAAACTGCCTACAGCCGCTGCTGTGTATGGACCAATACCTTTGAGCTTAAGAATATCTTCATATTGATCAGGAAAAACACCAGCTAATTCACTCTGTATATGCTGCGCGGTAAAATGTAAATTTCTGGCGCGACTATAATATCCTAGGCCTTCCCACATCTTAAGCACCTCATCAAGAGTCGCTTCTGCCAGCGTTTTCAAACTTGGGAATGCTGTAATAAATCTATTGTAATATGCAGTCCCTTGAGCAACAGTAGTCTGCTGTAGAACGATCTCAGATATCCATATCTTATACGGATCAGTAGTCCTGCGCCAAGGCAAGTCTCGCGCATGAGAGTTGTACCACTCTATGAGTTTGTTACTTAATTCTAATGTATCCAATAACTATCCTTAAGAAGCGTTCTTACTAATCGGAATTTCTTTAAGTACTTCCAATAGATACTTCCAGAATTTCTGTACAGAACTGACTTGTACACATTCGTCAGGAGAGTGAGCCCCTCTGATGTTTGGTCCAAATGAAATCATATCCATTCCTGGATAATTGGTTCCTATGATTCCACATTCTAGTCCGGCATGGCAAGCGTTGACATGCGGCATCTCATCGAATAATTTCTGGTAGGTATTACTCATCAGTTTGATGATCGGCGCTTCTGGCTTAGGTGTCCATCCTGGATAATTGCCTCCTGTCTTAGTATCGGCACCTATCAATGAAAATGTAGAAACGATCGCTTGCTGCAGGTCTATTTTTTCAGAATCAACAGAACTTCTTGTCAGGCACAATATTTCATAAGCACCATCTTTAACGAGGACTCTTGCCAAGTTATTAGAAGTCTGTACCAACCCATCAATGTCTGGGCTCATTCTATAGATGCCATTGGGACAACCATAGATGGCATTTAAAAGAGACTTCATTGCGGTAGCACTTACAGCAGATATAAACGTCTCTCTATTTTCTTGTTTTGACAAACTGATAATCAGATCTGGGTCTGTTGTATTATGTTCAGCTTTGAAAATGCTTTCTACTTTTTTGATAATATCTAAGAAAGCAAACTTGTCTTCTGCTTTTATTGAACACGTCGCTTTTGATTCTCTAGGAATGGCATTTCTCAATCCACCGCCATCTATATCACTTACGTGCAGCTCTATTTTATCCAATAGATTAACCAGAAGACGGTTCATAAGTTTATTAGCATTACCTAATCCTTTGTTTATGTCCATTCCTGAGTGACCACCTGACAAGCCTTTCACTTCTATCACGTAACTAATAAAACCTGGTTTCGGTAACACTGATTCTACATAAGTTCCATAAGCACTGATGTCAATTCCACCAGCACAACCTATCGTCAATTCATTGTCATCTTCAGTGTCTAGGTTCAACAATATCTTTCCGGTCAACCATCCCCCTTCTAATCCCAAAGCACCTGTCATTCCTGTTTCTTCATCTATTGTGAATAACGCCTCGATGGCAGGATGCGCAATGTCTGTAGATTCTAGTAGCGCCATAATAGTAGCTACGCCTATGCCATTATCAGCACCGAGAGTCGTACCGTCTGCATGTATCCAATCTTCTTTTAATACCATCTTAATGCCCTCCGTATCAAAATCGAAATCGGTATCTGAGTTTTTTTGATGTACCATATCAAGATGACTTTGCATAACTATCGTCTCCCTGTCTTCCATACCAGCACTGGCCGGCTTTTTTATAATAACATTACCTACAGGATCTACGACAGTCTCTAGTTTTAGGCTTTCGCCAAAATCAACCATAAATTGTATAACCCTTTCTTCTTTTTTAGAAGCCC
>JALZVB010000259.1 GCA_023300835.1 Saprospiraceae bacterium
AGAGGTTGCCCTGATACAGATGGTGACGGTGTTCAAGATAGAAATGATGGTTGTCCTGATACACCTGGAACTGTAAAGGGTTGTCCAGATGGTGACGGTGACGGAATCGCAGATAAAGATGACAAATGTCCAAGAGAAGCTGGTGTTAAAGAAAGAGATGGTTGTCCTCTAGTTAAAAAGCCAACAAGATCTGAAATCGTAAACAGATATTGTGCACCTGCTATTAGTGTAGGAAGTGGCAGTGATGCTGCTGCATATGATCAGACAGTTACAGATATTGCGGCTTGGGCTTCAGCTTATCCAGAAGCATTCCTTAACGTATCAGGTTATTCTGATAGCCAAGGAGCTGATGCAGCTAACTTAGCATTGTCTCAGAGAAGAGCTAAAAAAGTAAAAAATAGCCTTGTAAAAGCTGGTGTTTCTGCTGATAGAATCACATTCCAAGGTTACGGAGAAACGAATCCTGTTGCTGATAATCTTACTAAAGAAGGTAGAGCAATGAACAGAAGAGTTGAAGTATGTGCAAGTACATCTAAGAGAATCATAGATACTGCAGGTACTAAAAGATAAAATTCCTTAAACCTCTAAGGTTTAAATAGTTTTTTCATAACTGATTAGCCTCGACACATTTGTGTCGGGGCTTTTTTTATGCCACTATCTTGCATTTATACTTATAGGTATAATATAATACCCCATTGAACTTTAAGATGCCGTATAAGATTTTAAAAAGAATTTGTTTAGCTCATGGCATGAGCGAAAGACTTCGTTGAAAACGATTCGAGACGAAATGCTCGAATTGAGAGAACTACGAAAAGTGGGCAGGCTAGCCATCAGACATAGCCATGACGAGTATTTTCAATGTAGAGTAAGGCTAATTTAATTGAAACATAAGTGAGATCCTGAAACGTAAATGGTATAAGTCATTTCAGCGTGAGTGATATAACTCGCATAACTGTAGAGTCTTTGCCACTACAATTTGATAGTTAATTGTGTTAAAATGAAAATAAATATTATATATATTATAAAATCGTAATATGTTTTCTATATTTGTATTGCTAACGTAAACCTACCTGAGTAAATAGTAGAGCTATATTCTAGTTAATACAGCTTATCTATATCACTAACTGTTCTATCTGAACAGGATATTTCAGTATTCTATACTGAAAATTATAACCGTATTAATTATTATTTATAGCATTTATATACCACGGAGATATCCATACGGTGTAAATACTTATCAGTAAGAATAAACTAAATGTAGTTTAATCATACGAAACGAAAACGAAATACTGCTCGTAAGAGCGCCATCAATCGCATGGAGTGAAGTCCTATGTTATTGATTTTTTAAATATTTTTTGCTAACGAATAATTACTAGTCATGAAGTACACTAATACCCTCAAAGGTATTGTAACTCTCGTTATGCTTACACTTGGTTTTAACAATGCATATACACAGTGCAATACCAATTGTGACATACAGTGCAACTCCCAAATTAATGTTTCCCTAGATCAGAATTGTATGGCCCTCATTACCCCTAGTATGGGTGGGGTAGGTGTAGCCTTTGGCGATCCTTGCTATTCTGTACAAGTATTTGATGATCATGATATTCCTATTGTAGATAATATTGTAGATCTAGATTACCTCGATCAAAATTTAACTTACAAAATTACTGAAGCTGAATGTGGAAACATCTGCTGGGGTAAAGTAAAAGTTCAATACAAATTGGCACCACAATTAGAGTGCCCTCCAGACCTGACAATTCAATGTCATGCTGTGGGTTTTTTAAGTACGCCACCAGCAACGGGGGCATGTGCAACTTTTGAGGTTTCTCTTTTCAGTGAAGAAAAAACTAAATTAAGCTGTGATCCACTTTACACTTCTATCATCAAAAGGACTTACAAGGCCGTTGATGTGTATGGTAATGAGGATACATGCTCACATAAAATTTATGTAGAAAGAGTTGATTTAGGAAGTATAATATTTCCAGGTTCAACTTCTATTTCATGTAGTGATCCTACAATGAGGTTTAATGAGTTTGGAAGACCTATTCCTTGGTATTATCAACCACTGACAGGTTCAGGAACGGCTATGGGAATTCCTATTATATGTACGTCCGATCCTACAGTGACTGGATTAGTATGTCCTGGTACAGGATCAGGGACAGGTATTCCAGTTGTCCCAATCGGTGGTGGAATAATCATACAGGAGGTAGGAGATACGCTTAACCCAGATATTGAAGTGAACATGATTCCTGAAGGTTCAGGAGCAGATGTATGTAGCGCTATTGTGACATACACAGATTTAGATATACCTTCTGCTAATCAGTGTAGGAGAAAAATCATTAGAACGTGGGAAGTACGTGAATGGTGGTGTAGTGATGAAATAACTAATGGTACTGTTCAGCAAATACAGATTATTGATGACAAGGCGCCAGAATTTACTTGCCCAGCTGACTTTACAGTATCGACTGATCATAATTGTGCATCAGAAATATTATTACCAGCTGTAAACCCTGAGGATATATGTGGCGAACTTACTTTTGTTAAAATCGAATATGACTTAGGTTTTATGGAGAGTGACGGCGGTCTCGCTAAATTAAAACTAGGGAATAATCAAGTTAAATATACAGTAAGTGATGATTGTCACAACAGCTCAACTTGCATAGTAAATGTTACTGTACAAGATATGACAGATCCAGTAGCTATATGTGAAGCTGGTAAAGTTGTCTCTATGAGTACTGCTGATAACACAATTGTTGCAGCAGAAGTATTTGATAATGGCAGTTTTGATGAGTGTGCATTAGATAGAATGGAAGTAGCAAGAATGTCTAGTTCTTGTAATCCAGAAGATACACTTTATAGTAATTATATAAAGTTCTGTTGTGAGGATGTTAATGCTGAAGAGACAATGGTTTTATTTAGAGTTATTGATAAAGCTGGAAACATCAGTGGCGCATGTATGGTTAGTGTAGAAGTACAAGACAAGTCTGTCCCTTCAATTACATGTCCTGACGATGTAGCTATTGACTGTAGAGTACCTTATGATTCTAATAATTTAAATCTAGCATTTGGAAGTCCTGTTATTGATGCGACTTGTGGCGGAAATCATTTACCTCAAGAAACGATGAGTGATGATATGAATCAATGTGGAATTGGTAAAATGACACGATTGTTCGAGTTGTTTGATCAGACTGGTAATGTAATAAGATCATGTAGCCAAGTCGTTACGATTACTAATGAGACACCTTTTACAGCCCAACAAATCCAATGGCCGCTTGATTATGAGGCAGTAGGTGTCTGTGATGTAACTTCTCTAGTTCCCAATAATCTTCCTAATCTGCACAGTGTTCCTACATACCTTTTTGGTAATGATCAATGTACTGTATTGGGCTTTGATTACGAAGATCAGATTTTCACTTCTAATAATAGTGAAGAATGTGCAGTGATTCAGAGAACCTGGACAGTGGTAAATTGGTGTAGCCCAGTCAGCGGAACTTTTGAAAAATTCATTAATCCTGAGCCTCAGATAATTAAACTTATCAATAATGTAGCGCCAGTTCTGGGCGAAGGATTAGATCTTAGATTCGAGACTTCTGGTATTGATTGCTCCAGTACACAAGTACAATATCAGAGAACTGCAACAGATGATTGTCTTTCAGAATTATTTTGGGAATACACGATCAAGCAAGCTTCGACAGGATCTATCCTTCAAAAAGAACAATCAGATTTCCTTACGGGAAAATATCCTGCAGGTGAATACCTTATAGAATGGTTAGTTCATGATGGTTGCGGAAACTTTGATTCTGATACTCAGAAAATGTCTATAATAAGTACAAAAGCACCAACACCAGTTTGTTTAAATGGGTTGAGCGCTATGCTAGAACCTACTGACACTAACAATGATGGTATGGCTGATTCTGAAACAGTAGAACTTTGGGCTTCTGATTTCAACGCAGGAAGTTCACATTCATGTGGTAATCCTATAACATTCAGCTTCTCTGCTGATACAACTGATAAAGTGTTTATCTACGATTGTGATCATAGAGGTAGACAGACTGTTGAGATGTGGGTTACAGACCAGATTACAGGAACACAAGACTTTTGTAGAACATTTATTGATATTCAAGATGAAGGCGGTTGCCCAGACTTTAATATGGCAATTGTAGAAGGTGATATTTATACTGAGCTATTAGATAGAATTGAAGGGGTATCAGTAAATATGGATATATCTAGTCCATCTGAGATAACGGACGACGCTGGAGAATATGCATTTAATATGCCTATAGGTGGAAGGTATGAAGTCGTTGCATATTTCAATGATAATTACCTGAATGGTGTAAGTACTAAAGATCTTATTTTAATCCAAAGACATGTACTAGGCACGCAAAAACTAGACAGTCCTTATAAATTGATAGCTGCTGATATTAACAAGGATAATATTGTTGATGGTAGAGATCTAGTAGAATTAAGAAAGTTAATCTTAGGTATCTATACTGAGTTACCTCAGAATGATAGCTGGAGATTTGGAGATGCTAACCAAACACTTGATATCAATAACCCATGGAACTTTGATGAGTCTATAGAAGTAACTAACCTTAGTGCTGCTATGACAACTGAAGATTTCATCGGTGTTAAGATTGGTGATGTTAGTGGAGATGTAGTAGCTAATTTACATACACCATCAGTTGGTGCTGTAAGTAATGGTGCTATTACAGTTGACTTCCAAGATGTTCAGGTAGAAGTTGGACAAACTGTAGAAATCGAAGTAAGTGCAAGCTTAAATGATGTATACGGATACCAATTCACATTAGCTACACCAGGATTACAACTTGTTGGAATCGATGCTGGTAGCTTAGAAGTGTCTGAAGCTAACTTTGGAGTATTTGGAGATGTAGTGACTACTAGTTACAATAGCTCTAAAGCGATAAGTACATCTGATAAGTTATTCACTTTGACATTTAAGTCTGCAGTTGCTGGTCAATTGTCTGAGATCTTAGATCTTAATAGTGATATAACTAAAGCAGAAGCATATGTAGGATCTAACTTTGATATAGTTGAAGT
>JALZVB010000260.1 GCA_023300835.1 Saprospiraceae bacterium
TTTCTGCATCGGGTTGTATTGCTGTTTCTGGAGGTTTAGAAGTTGCATCAGACAGATTATTGAAACTCATTGATAAAGGTGTCACTGTTGCGCAAGTTGCCAAAGTCAGCCAAGCATTCACACAATCTGGTATTATGGTGCATGCTTATCTCATGTATGGATTCCCGACACAGACAGCTCAAGAGACCATTGACTCACTAGAAGTCGTAAGACAGTTGTTCCAACAAGAAGTTCTCCAATCTGCTTTCTGGCATCGTTTTGCTATGACAGCACATAGTCCTGTTGGATTATTTCCTGATAAATTTAAAGTCGAGAAAGTATCAACTGAAATAGGCGCATTTGCCAACAATGATCTAGAACACTTGGATCCTGAAGGCTGTGAACATGGACTGTTCAGTGAAGGGTTGAAGAAATCTCTATACAATTATATGCATGGTGTATGTCTAGACTTTGAACTACAGAAATGGTTTGACTTCGATGTACCTAGGACAACACATACAGCAGATCTTATCTACAAGACATTGGTTGCTCCAGATTTCAAAGAAGTAAAAAGCCACCATCGTCTTGTATGGTTATACGAGGCACCTCGTATCATAAAGAATGCTGAAAATACAATTGAGTTGCATATACAAACACATAACCAAGAAACTGTGATAGCCTGTAGTGCTCAAATTGCAGAATGGCTCTGTACTTTTTTAGCTTCCGCAAAAACTGATATGCCTAAACAAACTTACAAGGACATGTTAGAATCTTATACTAATAATGGTCTTGAGGACTTTACGTTATTTTGGTTTGGACCAGAAATGGATGTAATTAGGGAAACGGGTTTATTGGTTTTATAATCCAAAAAACACAGACACTTTTTAAAATCTTATACGACATCTTAAAGGTAAATTGATATAACAGATTCATAAAAAACAAGAAGACAAAAAACTTCTCCCCTACAACACCTTAACCGACTTGATAATATCATCCAATTGCATCATCGTGTTACGTTTCTTCTTACCTGGAGCCAATAGGAAAACATCTATAAAGACGAGTTCACTGCGTTGTTCATTTACGATGGCGTATGTGTTGAATGAGCCACCCATAAACTGTTTGGTCATTTCCCAAGTTCCACGGAGTTCTCTTGTAAAGTGGCCATCTATCTGAGTGGTGTATTCGTATACAGGTAGATCGACACCATTGACTACCATGACATCATCTGGTGTATCTGACTCTACATAAGTACTTCCAAACTTATCTCTCCAGGCGATTATATTTTCTTTGTTTAACTGAGATTGATTTGTGTACGGGACCTTCTGTATGACAATACTTAAGGTAGCTTGTGGGGCATCTTTACGTAACCATATGAAGTTATTAAGAGAATCCCTTTTTGCGACATCATATTCTGCGGGTACATCAAATTGGATATGATAATTCTCAGCTATCTTCCTAGATAAACCGAGATTGATACCGCTGGTATAGTTAGCAGCTGCCAGTTGTTTTCTGTCGTGTTTATAGACTCGCTTAGTTACAGCTGGGAAACCCTGTGTAATAGATTGGGCCAAGGCCGCTTTATCTTTTCCAAAAAGGTAGATCAGTAGTTGACCTCTCGCCCACTTATCTTTTCCTACAGAAGAGGTTGTTTCTCCTCTTTTGAGAGAGTGGTTGAATTTTTCTTCTCCCATATCTCGCTTGACCATCTGAGTAGTTGAAGAGTTTTCATCAGATAAATCCGCTAAGATAGCGTAAGTCCGTAATCCTCTACGTAGTGGCTGATCGACAAGATCCTCAGGCGTAAAGTGCCTTACATCAAATAAGGGTTCTGGCTGTGGTAAAATAGGATATGCAGATCCAAAATAAAATTTAAATGTATCGCCTATGGCACTTTCCCAGAGGTCACGGTCAGCGATAACGATTATTTCATTCATTTTGCCCAGTGCTGTGCCTTTGGGCTCCAGTTTCTTAGCAACTTCTCCTGAGCAACTACAGATAAAAATGATCAATATGAAATAGGCTATTCGCATCATAGACAGTAATGTTCTTTTTTGTAATATCCATAAGCCCTATTGGGCTATACCAACAAGATGCAAATATCTATCTTTTTGACGTACCTAGGCAATGAATTATGAAGACTCCCCTATTTATCCACTTTCTCCTATGACACCAATGTCCCTATCTTTTCACCTTCTGTAACCTTGAGAAGATTACCATCTTCGTTAATATCAAAGACAACGATAGGGATTTGGTTTTCTTGACACAGTGTAAATGCAGTCATATCCATGACTTTGAGATTATCAATAATCACTTTATTGAATGATACAGTATCGTATTTAGTAGCTGTTTTATCTTTTTCTGGATCGGCTGTATAGATTCCATCTACACGAGTACCTTTAAGTATAACGTCTGCTGATATTTCACTAGCTCTAAGCGCTGCAGCAGAATCTGTTGTGAAGTAAGGACTTCCTGTTCCACCTGAGAAAATAACGACTCTTCCTTTTTCCAAGTGTCTTATCGCTCTTCTTCTGATATATGGTTCAGCTACTTCTTTCATTTCTATAGCTGATACCAGCCGGGCATATACACCATGGGTTTCTAATACACTGGCTAATGCAATACCATTCATAACAGTGGCAAGCATACCCATATAATCGCCTTGGACCCTTTCTATACCAGATTCTTTGGCTTGTAGGCCTCTGAATATATTTCCGCCTCCTATAACAATAGCTGTCTCTACACCTTTATCTACAATCTGCTTTATTTCTCTAGCATAGTGATCTAGCTTATCTGGTGATATTCCGAAAGACTTATCACCCATTAAAGATTCTCCGCTTAGCTTGAGTAGGACACGTTTATATTTCTGTGACATAGAGATAATTCAAATTTGAGGTAATGATAAGTCAAAAAAAAAGCGATTCATAAATGAATCGCTTTTAAAAATTATTTTTTATCCTAGCTTGATATGCTTGAAGGCTGTTACAGTCAGATCTGCGTGAACAGATGTAAGATACTGTTGCACAGTTTCTTTACTTGTTGACTTTACGTACATCTGGTTCAACAATATTCTCTCTTTGAAAAACTTGTTGAGTTTACCTTCAGCTATTCTTTCTAGCATAGCCTCTGGCTTACCTTCTTGTCTAGCGATATCTTTTCCTATTTCGATTTCCTTCTGAACAATCGATGGATCTACTTCGTCTTTGTGAAGTGCGATAGGGTGCATAGCTGCTACTTGCATCGCAACATTCTTAGCTGGCACTTCATATTCAGGACCTTCTAAGTTTACAGCTACCAATACTGCAGCTCTGTTACCCATGTGTATATAAGGCAATACTTGACCTTCGCCAGCGGCAGTTGTTATCTTAGCATATTCAGCTATTTCTAACTTCTCACCTATAACACCTGTTTGCTCTTCGATTTTCTTAGCAATCGTCATGCCTCCACAATCTAGCTCTAATAGCTCTTCCTTAGTTTCAGGAAGGTTCTTAAGTGCTATATCAGCAAAACCTGTTGCTATTTCTACAAACATATCTCCTTTGGATACGAAATCTGTTTCGCAACTTAATCTAAGAACAACACCGTTGTTTTTGTTAGCTGATATTTTAGCAATAACGGCACCTTCTTTAGCTTCTCTATCCGCTCTCTTGGCAGATAATTTCTGACCTTTCTTCCTGAGTACTTCTATTGCTTTATCAAAATCGCCTTCAGCTTCGACGAGTGCTTTTTTGCAATCCATCATACCAGCGCCTGTCTGGTCTCTAAGCTTTTTTACTTCTGCGGCTTTTATTTGCATTGTATTAAATCTTTATGTTGTATTTTAAAATATCGAAACCCTAGCTCTTTGCTTCAGGCGCTTTTACCTCTGGAGCCTTTACTTCTGGTGCTTTAGCTGCAGGAGCCTTAGGCGCTTCTTTAGCTTTAGCTGAAGCAACTGCTTTCTTCTGGTCAGCTGCTTTTCTTCTTTCCGTAAGTCCGTCTTTGATAACTTCTTGCATATAGCCTGTAATCATCCTGATTGACTTAGCTGCATCATCATTAGCTGGAATAGGGAAATCAATAAGCGTAGGATCAGAGTTAGTATCTACGATACCAAATATCTTGATGCCTAGTTTTTTAGCTTCAGCAATAGCAATATGCTCATGCGCGATATCTACAACGAATATTGCTGCAGGTAATCTGTTCATGTTAGCGATACCACCTAGAACTTTTTCTAACTTATTTCTTTCTCTCGTAAGCGTTAGTCTCTCTTTCTTAGTTATGCTTGTTACGTTCTCATCAGATAATAACTTATCGATGTTATTCATCTTCTTTACCGATTTCTTGATCGTAGAGAAGTTTGTCATCATACCCCCTAACCATCTTTCAGTAACGTAAGGCATGTTAACTTCTCTAGCCATCTGAGAAACAACTTCTTTAGCTTGTTTCTTAGTCGCAACAAACATTATTTTACGACCTGACTTAGCAACTTGCTGTGCTGCAGATGCCGCTTTATCCATAAATTCTATCGTTCTGTTAAGATCGATTATGTGAATCCCTTTTCTTTCCATGAAGATGTATGGAGACATCTTAGGGTTCCATTTTCTTTTCATGTGACCTAAGTGTGCACCGGCACCGAGTAAGTCGTTATATGTAGGTTTAGCCATTTTTCTTTTTCTTCAATTAATGAAATAATAAAAACTGAGAGATTATCTCTTAGAGAATTGGAAGCTCTTTCTTGCCTTAGGCTTACCATATTTCTTTCTCTCCACTACTCTTGCATCTCTTGTAAGATACTTTTTCGCTTTTAAAGGTGGTTTGTTGTCTTCATTAGCTTTAACTAGGCCTCTTGATATGCCTAATCTGATTGCTTCTGCTTGACCTTTGAAACCTCCACCTCTAACATTAACTGTAACGTCAAAACCGGATCCTCCTTCAGTTATATTAAGAGGGTCTTCTAAATTAAACTGGATGTTTTTCATCGGAAAGTAAACTTTGTAATCTTTACCATTGACAGTGATATTACCACTACCTGGCTTTAAGTATACTCTTGCGACAGAAGCTTTTCTTCTTCCTACTGTGTTTATAACTTCCATATTACTTAATTTCTAATTTTTCTGGTTTTTGTGCAACATGAGGGTGCTCACCTCCTGTGTACAAGAATAATTTTTTGATCATAGCTCTACCTAGTTTAGTTTTAGGTAACATGCCTCTTACAGCATTCTCTATAATAAATTCTGGCTTAACTGCCATCTGCTCAACTGCAGTTCTTCTGCTCTGACCACCTGGGAAACCTGAATATCTTTGGTATTCTTTCTGAGCCATTTTCTGACCCGTAAATCTGATCTTTTCTGCGTTGATGACAATTATATTGTCTCCAGTATCAACATGTGGTGTATATGATGGCTTATGTTTTCCTCTTAACATAGTCGCTATAGTAGTAGCTGTTCTTCCTACGATAAGGCCATCAGCATCGATGATGTACCAGTTACGCTGTACTTCTTCTTTCTTTGCAGACTTGGTTTTATAACTTAATGTATTCACAATTATCTGAATTATGTACTTAAAAAAATATGCTTCCTCCGAAGCGGCTGCAAATGTACTTCCCTTTTTTTGACAAAACAATAGTTATAACACATTTTTTTAGTCAGACGACTTCGTAACCCCTTGATAATCAATAATAAAATCGCCCACATTTTTTGTTACCTGTCAACTTCTACGTGATTTTGGACTAAGAAGTCATATAAAGCTGTAGTTACAGGCTAATTGCTATTTGATCTGTTTTGCCATCTGCATTTTATCTATGTAGCCGTGTTCTTCCTTGAAAAACCGCTTTATCGTCCCGCTTAACTCAAATCCTGTGTTCTTATATAAGTCAAGCCCAAGTCCATTAGAAGAGTAGACATTTAGCCAGATTATCTCAAGCGGAGAGTTGTCTCTGGACCATGATACAGCTTCTTCTGAAATATCTGTCTGGGTAACAATCAGTAATCCAGGATGGAAAACAGTGGAAGGAACAACTACATTGAATATGCCAAGTGATATCAATATCATATCTACATGGCCTCAAGCGCAATCTTTTTCTAGCCATTCTGCTACTTGGGATTTTGGTGATTTGAGCTTCTTGGAAGAAAGGTCTTTTTATGCCATTATTCAAGGACCATCAGTAGAACAAATAATAGCGCAATCTGATTCGATTGAAAATGTCAATATTGACATGTCAACGCTATTGGAGTACGAAGGGGTAACACAAGAGAATTCTCAAGATGTACCTTTCTTATGATCCCAATGATAAGCAATCAGCAAGTGACGGACCATCGGTTGAGAATTTTAGTTTACTAGAGGATGATCTCCACTATACAATCAGGTTTCAAAATGAAGGCAACTACAAAGCCACTCATGTGGTCATAAAGGATACCATCTCAAGTTACTTGAATGCCAATTCCATAAAAATCTTTTCTAGCAGCCATAATGTACAAACACAGATAAACAGAAACAATGAAGTAGTTTTCAGATTTGCAAATATAGAGCTACCCCCTCAATCAGAAAATGAAGCAAGGAATCAAGGGTTTGTTAAGTTCAAAGTATCTCCAGTAGGTAACTTGCCAGACAACACTACGATATTAAATACGGCTTATATTTATTTTGAGAATAACTCTCCTATCGTAACCAATATTACAGAAAACATCTTAGTTGAAGAATTGCCTAGTACGGCGATAAATGAAACCTTAGCGTCTGGTTTGCAAGTCGAAGTTTTTCCTAATCCTTATAATGAAAAATTTCATTTAACTTCTAATAAAAGCCGTTTCAGTTACACAGTCTATGATGTAAGAGGTCAGATGATATTGAAGAATGAAAGCCAAAATGGATATGCAGACTTTTCTATACAATCTACAGGAATATACTTTCTTGTTGTACATGATAAATATGAAAGCAAAGCCATCAAGATAGTACGTGATTAAGGAAATCTATATAAATAAAAAGGTAGTCTAGTAATATTCTTTCTAGAGTGGTAAATGTACTCTTACACTAGCATGACGGAGCTATAACTGCGATAGCTTATATTTGCCCTAGATGCTATACTTAATATTTAAAAGTCTCCACCTAATAGCGATGGTGGCATGGTTTGCAGGGTTGTTTTATCTGGTCAGATTGTTTGTCTATCATATAGAAGCCTATGAAAAAGAGCCTGAAGAGCGAGATATTCTCCAGAAACAGTATCATATCATGGAATCTAGATTGTATACGATCATATGTCGTCCAGCTATGATAATGACATGGTTGTTTGGATTGGGAATGATCTATATCATGGGTTTAGAATGGCTGGGAGAGAACAATTGGTTACATGTTAAGTTGGCTCTGGTCGTGCTCTTATCAGCCTATAGCGAGTATAATGGCCGCATTATCAGTCGATTACACAAGGGAGAGATAGTAATGTCTGCTTACAGATTTAGGTTATTTAATGAAGTCCCTACTCTATTCTTATTGGCTATTGTATTATTGGCCGTTTGTAAGAATATGATAAATTTTGGCTATACCTTTGTGGCAGTTATCTTGTTTGCAGTTGTATTAATGGTATTTACCAAAATATACAAGCGGATAAGGACAAAACAAAAACCATAACATACCACATAATATTAAACGACTATGCTCAAGAAGTTTCTAAGAATACTTATAGCTATACTGGTACTCTTCGCTATCATCGCCATCGCTTTAATGGCATTTTCTCCTAAACAACTTGTTATAGAAGAAAGCATGGATATCAATGCTCCCAAAGGGTTGGTATTCAATATGGTAAATGATTTCAAACAATGGGAAAGCTGGTCACCGTGGCAAGACATGGACCCTGACATGGTCAATACGATTACAGATAAAACAGCAGGCGTAGGTGCTATGTGGTCATGGGATGGCGATCCAAAATCTGTAGGAAAAGGCTCGCAAAAAATATTGGAATCTGTCAAGGGAGAAAAGGTAAAGACAGAATTGGCTTTTGATGGCTGGGATGGTGTTTCTCATAGTACATGGAAATTTGTAGAGAAAGACGGAAAAACTACTGCCAGTTGGAACTTCGAAGGAGGAGATACGCCATTCTACATGAGACCGTTCAACCTATTAATGAAAGGAGCTATCACAAAAAATTATGAAGATGGTCTCAAGAAACTAAAAGGGCTCGCAGAGAAGAGAGCTACGGATAAAGAATATGGTGGGTTCCAAATCAAAGAACTTGGTGTTGCTGATAAGCATTATGTTATGAGCAGACAAGAAGTTGACATGGCTAATGTTCAACAGTTTTATGCTCAGAACTTGGGTAGCCTTTTTGGAAAAGTACAAGGTGCCGCTATGGAAATGGATGGCATGCCTTCAGGCTTGTTTTTCAATTGGAATGCTGCTACAGGGACAACTGATATGGCAGCTGCAATTCCTACAACAGAACCCTTAAACATTGCTGGAACACAATCTCATAGCATAACAGGTGGGAAAGCTATACAAATAGATTATTACGGTGATTATAAAAATACAGCAAAGGCACATGATGCCATAGATAGCTACATTAGAGATAATGGGCTATTACATAACTGGCCAGTAGTAGAAGAATATATAACAGATCCTACAACTGAAAAAGATCCGTCTAAATGGTTGACACGTATCACTTACTATTTATCACAAACCAACTAATCAAGTGAATATAATTGGGTACGCTTTTTTGTTAATGTCGCTAGGGTTAGGATATATGTCTATGCCTCATGATTTTCATCTGTCCAAAACAGATATTCATTACAAGACGGATCAAGAAGCGATACAGTTTACGATTCATGCATTTATAGATGATATAGAGTTGGCGCTCAGTTCATATGAAGACTTGGACTATAACCTGTTTGAAGATAAGGAGCATCCATTAGCTGATTCCATATTACTAGTCTACTTAAGAGAAAAATTAAGTGTCGAATTGGGTGGCACTAAGCCTCAATTGGATTTTGTTGGACGCGAAATAAGTGATGACTTTCAAGGGTTGTGGGCTTATTTTGAAATAAGTGCTATTCCAGCTTTTGGAAAAATTATTATTAAAAATGATTTGCTTATGGAAACATATGATGACCAACGCAACATCATTAATTTCAAAGTAGATAATAAATCCAAAGCCTTTCACATTCTTACCAAATCTGATGACCACAAAGAAATAAAGCTCTGAAAAACCCTATCGCAATAATTGCAAAAGCGCCAATAAGGTTATACCAGAAATTTATTTCGCCGCTTATTGGTCCCAACTGTAGATATACGCCTACCTGTTCCCAATATATGATAGAAGCCATAGATGAGTGGGGAGTCATCCGTGGCATATGGCTAGGTGCTAAACGTATTTTTAGATGCCATCCGTGGGCTTCTTTTGGACCGGATCCTGTTCCTAAGAATAAGGGTAGGAAGAGGTGACATTATTTCTAACCTCTTATTATAATAAAGTTATACTTCCATTATAGGTAATCGTACTTCCATCAATTTGTAGAGCTCTTATAAAGTAAGCATATACTCCTGCGGAAGCAAGCTTAGGTCCATAAAATCCATTCCATTGTACTTCACCCACTGGTGCTTTTTCTTTTAGATAAATCAAATTTCCCCAACGATCATAGATTTGGAACGTAGAAATTTCAACTGCGCAGTCACTTAAGTAAGGCATAAAATGATCATCTACTCCATCAAAGTTAGGAGAGAAAATGTTAGGTAAATAGGAGTTCCCACAAGGTTCTATTACAGTATTAAACTCTAAAGTGTCAACACAACCTGTAATAATATCATTCCCTATCACATAATATATACCCGATTGAATAGGAGAAAAAACAGGATCGTTACAATTTATACAAGAATACGAGTCAGGAGGAAACCATTCAAATTCTACATCCTCAACTTTGTCAGTAGTTACTAACATCTGTATGTCCTCACCTGGTCGTAGTATAATATTGGGTTCATTGATATCTATTAAAATTTCAGATTTTTTAATCTCATATACTTGAACACTATCACAGCCATCTATAGTCGAGATGGTATCACGATAGATTCCTGCTTCAGAAGTCCACCTATCCTGTACATATACACTATCACCTTTACACAACGCAATTTCATTTATAATTACAAATGCCTCATTCTCTACAATATTGTAGACAAGAATGCTATCACAACCGGAAAGGGATGGAATGGTATCCGTATAAACTCCTTCTTCTAAAACCCAACTGCCCAAAATAAAAATACTATCTCCTTTACAGATTGAGATTTCCTTAATTGCGGACATTACAACATTCTTGGTAACATTAAACATGTGTATACTGTCGCAACCAGAAAGAGAAGTAAAGGTGTCTTGATAAATACCTTGATTGAAAACCCATGAATTGAAAATCAAAATACTGTCCCCTGAACAGATAGATACTTCTTCAGTAACTAAAAGGGTTTTTTCTTCCTGAATTATATAAGTAATGATTTCATAACAACTTCCTACAGACGAAACAGTATCAATAATTATTGAATCCCTAGTAATAACTTCACCATTAACAACGATGGATTGACCTTCACAAAAAGAAACAGATTCTGTAATCTCACTAAATACACTTTGCGTCAATGTTGTAAATATAATACTGTCACTGCATGTGTTTGAGATGTCAATAACAGTTTCGTATAAACCGGGGCTTGTATAAACCTCAGAGCCAACTTGAATACTATTACCTGGCAAATTACAGAGATCAAATTCTTGATCACGTGAAGGACTACAGATATCAAAACTAAAATCGTCAATAACCAG
>JALZVB010000261.1 GCA_023300835.1 Saprospiraceae bacterium
GTCTTATTACTTGAGCAACCCAATACGGACTTTGCACATGTTATTACACGTCAGTTCTTTTATGACGTTTATCACAAAATGTTACTCGACAAGTTATCAAAAAGTACAGATGAAACCATCTCTGCTATTGCTGTCAAATCTCTCAAAGAAGTAAAATACCATTTGAGATTTTCAACTGATTGGGTTGTTAGATTAGGTGCAGGAACAGATGTGAGTCGTGAGAAAATGCAGAAAGCTGTAAATCATTTATATCCATTTACAGGAGAGCTTTTTCAAATGTCAAAAATAGAAACTGATATCATAGATACTGGTGTCAATACAGATGTTTCTAATTTCAAGGATGACTATTTAACGCAAGTCACAGAAGTACTCAATCAAGCAACATTATTAATGCCTGAGTCACAACCTAGAGTTGCTAAAGGCAAGTCCGGCATACATACAGAATACATGGGGTTCATACTTTCTGAGATACAATACATGCAACGTACTTATCCAGAAATGCAATGGTAGACAATGCACCACATACAGACCTCTCCAAGGTTAAAGAAGCTATTGCCTCAATAACCGATCCTGAGATTCCTGTGTTATCTGTATATGATCTAGGCGTCATACATGATGTAAAAATCACAGGCGAAACAGTACACATAGAATTGATGCCTACTTACTCTGGCTGTCCGGCAATGGATACAATAGCCACAGATATTTCTTTGGCACTAGCCGAAATAAAATATCTTACCAAGATAAATTTAATCTTGAGTCCTCCCTGGTCCACAGATAGAATTACTGATGAAGGGAGAAAAAAACTAGAGGAGTACGGCATTGCTACACCATTATCAGAATCAGCAGACAAGCGAGCATTACTGGATGGAGAGAAGATTGTCAAGTGTCCACAGTGTGGATCCACTTCAACAGGATTGATCAGCCAATTCGGTTCGACAGCATGTAAAGCATTGTTTAAATGTGAAGACTGTCTAGAGCCTTTTGATTACTTTAAATGTTTAAAATAATACATGACTTCAATAACACCAACAGCTACTTTTGAGATAATTGATAATGTAGCCAAGATAACATTCAACCGTCCAGACAAATACAACAGCGTTACGCAAGATCTAGCCCTAACTGTTCAGAAGTATCTAGCAAGGGCTGCTAGTAATCCAGAAGTAAGAGCTGTTTACATTACAGGTAATGGCAAAGCGTTCTGTGCAGGACAAGATCTCAAAGAAGCGACAGAAGATAATGGACTTGATCTAGAAAGACTAGTAGGCGAACATTTCAACCCGATTGCCAAAGCCATTACAAGTATGGAAAAACCTGTAGTCGCTGCGGTCAATGGTGTTGCTGCCGGTGCTGGTGCTAACATTGCGTTACTCTGTGATATTATAGTTGCTAAAGAATCTGCCAGCTTCATCCAAGCATTCAGTAAGATTGGTTTGGTTCCTGATACTGGAGGAAGTTATATATTACCCCGTTTGATTGGATACCAACGTGCTCTGGCGATCACTATGTTTGGTGACAAAATATCTGCAGCAGAAGCAGAAAAAATGGGTATGATTTACAAATGTTTCCCAGATGAAGAATTTGAAGAAAGCGCTTGGAAGCTTGCCCTCAAATTGGCCAAGATGCCTACACTGGGTTTAGCATTAACAAAGAAAGCTTACCAAGAAAGCATGTCTAATACGCTAGACCAACAACTAGCAGTAGAAGAAAAATATCAAATCCAAGCCAGTAACTCTGCTGATTACAAAGAAGGAACAACGGCATTTTTAGAAAAAAGAAAACCAACATTCATAGGCAAATGAAGCACATAGGAATAATAGGTTGTGGAACAATGGGTAGTGGTATTGCCCAAGTAGCAGCAACTGCTGATTGTAACGTCCACTTATATGACATATCAGCAGAAGCACTAGAAGTCAGTAAAACCAAATTGATAAAAATCCTTGATCGATTAATCGTAAAGGAACGCATCAATATGGCCAGAAAAGAAAGCATCCTTGCTAACATAACGTACACGAGTAAGTTAGATGATCTGAGTAATAGTGACCTGGTTATAGAGGCGATCATTGAGAATGAAAAAATAAAAAACGATGTCTTCTCTAAACTTGAAGACCTTGTCTCTGACTCTTGTATTATCGCATCCAATACTTCGTCTCTTTCTATAACTTCATTAGCTGCAGGGCTCAAGCATTCACATAGATTTATGGGTTTGCATTTTTTCAATCCTGCTCCACTTATGAAGTTGGTAGAGATCATTCCCGCGTTGCAGAGTGACACCAAATTGGTCACATTAGCAAGAACAACAATGGAAGATTGGGGAAAGACAACCGTACTGGCTAAAGATACACCAGGGTTCATAGTCAACAAAGTTGCCAGACCTTTCTACAGTGAAGCACTAAGAATGTATGAAGAAGGCATCGCTGATATTCCTACCATAGATTGGGCCATGCGAGAATTGGCAGGATTCAGAATGGGACCATTCCAATTGATGGATCTTATAGGCAATGACATTAACTATACAGTTACAGAAACCGTATGGAAGTCATTCTACTATGACCCGCGTTACAAGCCTGCATTTACACAGAAAAGATAAGCAGAAGCCGGTTATTTAGGAAAGAAATCTGGTAGAGGTTTTTATGACTATAGTCTTGAAAAACAACCGGAACCTAATAAAGATATCGAACTGGGTCAAGTCATTTCTTTCCGTATCATTCTCATGCTAATAAATGAAGCTGCCGATACATTGCACTTAAATATTGCCAATAAAGCAGATATAGAAACAGCCATGACCAAAGGGGTAAATTACCCTAAAGGTTTATTATCATGGGCAGACGAAATAGGAATAGACAC
>JALZVB010000262.1 GCA_023300835.1 Saprospiraceae bacterium
ATTGTTATGGACTGATGCAGTATTAAATTCATTACCAGATAATACAACCCTATTTACTATGTACTTTAATGTGGTAGGAGAAGAATGTGATAATACAACAATAAAAATCGGCAACATAGGTACACTACAGAGTAATGTAATAGAAGTACTTGATGAGAACTTTAATAATATTGGCGCTACGAGTAATGCGCTTTCTGTTACGATTCAAGGGGCAGCCTGTCCTCCTTCTTTGGTATGTTTTGGCAAAGTCAATGTATCTGTAGATCCTTGGAAATGTACAGCTACGATATTGCCAGAAATAGTTTTAAAAGGCAATAGTAATTCAGGAAATCTCAGTATTGTTCCTTCTGAACCTGGGATAGGTAGTTATAACTATACTGTTACAGACAATGTAACTGGAAATAGTTGTTTTGGTGCCTTGTCTGTTGAAGACAAATTACCTCCCGTTACAGTTGTGGTGCAAGATCTAGTCGTAAGCCTAACCACAACACCTAACCAAACCAATGCGTCAGCAAAAGTGTTTACCACTTCCATTGACAATGGTAGTTATGACAATTGTGGTGAGATTACATTATCTCCTGAATTTTTCGAATTTGATTGTTCTGACATAGGAGAAAACGTAGTTGAACTTATAGCTACGGATGAATCTGGAAATACCAATAAAGCCTGGGCTACAGTTCTTGTAGAATTGAAGACAGCCGTTGATATTACTTGTCCGGAGAATATAGAAATTTCTTGCACATTAGATATCAACGACGGTACAGTAACTGGAAAACCGACAGCTTCTGTAGATTGTATTTCTGGTTTTGACTACACAGATACTTTTGGTTTTGATCTCAATGGAGATGGAGACTTAGATGATATGATGACTTTGGGTTCAGGTAACATAGTTTATGAGACTTTTAACAACGTATGCAACAATGGTGTTGTCAATAGAATATGGACTTCAGGTCAATTAAGTTGTTCACAATTGATATATATAATAAAAGATCAAACATTTGATCCTGCGACAATTGACTGGCCTCAAGATGTTACTGTTTCTTGTATCAATAGTGATGATCAAATCCCGACATGGCTATCAGCATCATGTGACCTTATTGGTTATGCACTTAGTTCTGATACTATAATTCTTGTAGATAACTTAAGCTATGAGATTATCAACAATTGGAATGTAATTAATTGGTGTGAATATGATCCTAACAATCCTACTGGAGCTGGATTTTATACACATACCAATACCGTATCTGTACAAGCTAATATCGCAGATACTGTTCCTCCTACACCTTTCTGTGTTAACCTAAGCACTGCCTTATTAGATAATAATTCTCAAGTTGAATTATGGGCTATAGATTTCAACATCGGAAGCTTTGATAACTGCACAACTTCCAATAATCTTAGATTCACTTTTACTGACACTGCTCCAGAGAATGATCCACTTTATCAAGATGCAGAAAGGAGTTCTAGTAAATCAATAACTGGACAAGATGGGCAAACCATTACAGAATCTATTTATGTTTGGGATCAAGCTGGCAACAGTGACTTTTGTAATGTTTCTATCAAATTAGTAAATAATACTGGTAATGGTTGTAGTATAAATGATATAGTTGATCCAGAAAGAGCCCTCGACTTAAATTATAATATTCAACCTAATGATGACACTGGCGTCATATTCGCTCCAGAAAAATTAGTTTCAGATTTTGGATTTCTAGAAAGTGACGTACAACCTACATGGGAATTAAATTGTGACAACCTGAAGGTGACTTTTGAAGATGATGATATATTCCCCACTATAGAAGGTTGTTACAAGCTTTTTAGAACCTTTACTGTGCTGGATTGGCTCACTGCTGAATCTTATGAATATGTGCAACTACTAAAAATAAAATCTACCTCTGACATCTGTGACTTCCTTCCACGTACAGCACCAGAAGGAGATTGTACCTCTGGACACAGTCTTAGCGATGATGTGGAATGGCCAGCTGATATCAGTATTGCTGATCATAGAATAGATCCTGCTGGTCTTGTAACTTTCAGCAGTGTAGATGTAAGAGATGCGGAACCAGAATTTTTCAACTCACCTGATTTATACAATACCAGTTACGAAGATATAGTGGTATCCTTAAATACTGAAACACTTGTCATAGATAGAAGATGGGTTGTTACTAGAGATAATACGACCGGTTCTTCATGGTCATATATACAAGAAATTACAATTGACCTGACAGAGATTGTTGGACTGGTATCTACGACAACTATATTCAATAGACCTATTCCAGGCGTACAATTGACATCAGCTGTTATGACGGATGCTACAGGAACAGGTGTTGTAGATGAGAATGATATTGTTACACCATATAGAGCAGATAACCCTACCAATGGACTTAACATAAGAGATCTCGTGCTTATAAGAAATCACATTTTAGGTATAAAGTCTCTTAATGAATTCCAAGAAATTGCTGCAGATATAAGTAATAATAATAGTGTAAGTACACTTGACCACGTTCTCGTTGAACGTATAATTCTAGGTATAGAAACAGAGATGAGTAACGAGTGGTTGTTTGTGGAAGATCCTAAAGCGATGCCTATTGCAGGTACCAGAGGTGATTTTATAGGCATAAAACCAGGAGATGTAGATGACTCAGCAGTTCTAGATACAGACATTGATTCGCTCAAAAATGGAGAGATAACATATAGTGACAGACTCCTAAACAATGGTGAGAGCTATGAGATAGAAGTTAATTTCTCTGGCCAGATGAGTTCATGGGGAGCAGAGTTGAAATTCGATATCAACGAAGAAAATATTGAAATACTCAACATCTCAACTGATAGCTATTCTAGTGATCCTGCATACAATATCCAAGATGGTATATTGACAATTTTATTATATCCTGAAGAAGGAAGGTTAACGCAACTAGATAATAGCGACATCATGACGCTTTTCGTAAGAGCCAAAGCTAATACTACACTTGATGCATCATTATATATTTCTGAAAGCAGTAACTCATTCTTATTAGATAATCAATATGAACTCTTTACAGTAGGTGGAGATGTCACTGACAAATTATCTACAAGTACACATGATACAGATGCCGGTATAATATCTGTATATCCTAACCCAGTTTCAGAATACATCAATATAGATACTGAAGATTTTAGATTCCAATTGTTTGATAGTCAGGGGCGACTTGTACTCACAGTAGATAATCCCTCAACTGTGGATGTGAGTACAATAGAAAGTGGATTATACATGTACATTATAACTGTTGACGATAAGAAATATAGCGACAGAATCAT
>JALZVB010000263.1 GCA_023300835.1 Saprospiraceae bacterium
ATTTCCATCGGGTATCCAAGAATAACTGTACATCATTGAGGTAGGATCTGGTCTTGGCCTTATCCCTTAATTTTATAATATGATTTTCAGTATCTACAATTAGTTTGTCATGTAGTTGCTCGCAGAAATATCCGATAGCTTTGTTTGTTCGTTCTATAACAAATGTGGCTTCTATTTCTTTATTATCAATAAGCTCAGCTAACTTATGTTTGAAGTTAAGGGCTACATTATTAATTTTATTAAGCTCTGATCGCAGGTCATTTACAAAGACAAGACAATCAGCTTGACTTGGTATTGTAGAAGTTTTAGCTGTTTCTGTCCATGATTCTAGATAGGCATATAGCTTCTCCATTTCAAATCGTTTGATAAGTTTGTCGTCCTCATACACTTTTTGCGCAGCATGTAAACGTTCCTCAAGATCAGGTGTATTGCTATGTGTCTCTGTATAACGAACCACTCTGTTATCAACGATAACGTTCTGTGCACTTATCTTAGATGAAAGCGCAATCCCATCCAGTGTTCTACATCTACTCAAAGCGACATATAATTGTCCCGCAGCAAAAGTATGAGATAGATCTAAATTGACGCTGTCAAAAGTTAACCCTTGACTTTTATGTACGGTAACCGCCCATGCTAATTTGAGTGGAAATTGTATAAATTTGCCTATGTCTTCCTTGACAATATTTCCTGTTTCACCGTCTACTGTATATTTAGAATTCACCCATTCTACACGTTCGGCGATAACAGTAGTATTATCGTCCTTACTTTTTACTTTAATCAATTCATTAGTAATGTCCGTGATTTCTCCAATCTTTCCATTGTAGTACAATCCTTCCGCATGGTTTCTGACAAACATTACTTGAGCGCCTACTTTGAGTATAACTTCGTTATCCATCGGGAAGGCGTTTTCAGGAAATTTGCCTTCTGTTTTAGCAGAGAAAGTTTTGGGTTTATTATTGAGTTTGGCAAGTTCTGACTTGTTTATGTGATCTGCTTTGACATTATGAGTAGTCAGCGTAATCCGATCAGCATAATTAATCTGTTCTGAAAATCTATCGTTGAGCAAGGTGACATCTGTTTCACTTCTGACGCCATTTCTAATATTATTTAGGATATCTAGGAATTTAGTGTCGCTCTGTCTGTAGACATGTTCCAGACCGATAGTTATTGCATTCAATTCTTTCCAACCGATTGCATCAAAGAAAAACATACTCTTATAGAATTCTTGCAACCTAGAAACCTCTCTATTCCTAACTACAGGAGACAGTTGAAACAAGTCACCTACGACAAGTAACTGTACACCTCCAAATGGTTTCTCGCTTTTCCTGATACGCTTCAAGGTATAATCAATGGCATCCAAAATATCTGCTCTGACCATACTGATCTCATCTATCACTAAAAGTTCCAGTTCCAAGAGAACCTGTTTTTTCTGCCTTGTAAACTTTTGATGTTTACCCAGTTCTGCTCTATCACAGAAAGTATCTCCTCTATTCTCAGCATACCTTATAGGTAATTGCGTCTTGGGAGGTAACATAAATAGAGAATGGATTGTGACGCCATTGGCATTGATCGCAGCCACACCAGTAGGCGCTACGACGACATAAGACTTATCGGTTTTGTCTAATATATCTGTCAATAAAGTAGTCTTACCTGTTCCTGCTTTTCCTGTTAAGAATACACTTTCAAATGTATTGAGAACAAAGCTTTTGGCAAGCTCACTCTCCTTGGTGGTCTGTAGTGGGGTAGATATTGGCGTTTCGACTGGTTTATTGGACAAGTTGACCTATTTTAGATCGCTAAGTTAACTAAAAGACCACATATTCTAGGGGTATAGTAAATGATTGAATATCATATGAATTTATGTAAAAAATTAACCTATTTACTGATATAAAATTACATACCAATAGAATCATTAAAATTAAATAACTTAGACTCAGATTAAGTTAAAAATATAGGTTAGTGGTTTCCAGTTAGCTTAACAATACTGTGCAATCATATTACAAGTAATAAAATTCACTATGAAAAGAGCAACCATTATATTTCTGGCGCTTATGGGTTTGGTTTCGTCATGTAAAAAAGAAGATATTAATCCTGATCTGCCTTCCCCTGGTTCTGGATCTATTGCAGAACTTGGACTTTGTTTAAGCGATATGGAAGTAAGTGAAAATGAAATATTTTCTTGCGATTCTCCTCCTAGCTTTGAACATTGTGAATTAATATATTTAGGTAAAAGAGAATTGTCAGCTTTTGCAAAAGAACATTTCAAAGACTTCTGTTCCAAAATAAATTCTGAAGTTGAGTTTGTGGATAAAAATGGACTAAAACTGAGATGTAGCGTTTTTCATAAAGACTATAATGAGGGAGCCCATACGCTTATAAGTAATTCGAATGATTCTACTAATTGTAAAAGATTTTGTCTAGATAGCGAAGATGCCTCTATTTCATTAATCTCAGATCGGTTTACTTTAGATGTGTATTTACAGCTAGGTGTATCAGTTACTACAGTTATGTCGCAAGATTCTAAGGATATAGCAGAGACAAGATTTTCTATATTTGCTAGAAACCAAAATTTGGGTCAACAAATATTCTCAGTTCCACTATTGGATACCAATGATGAATTGATCTCGGCACCTGATACTATAGCTATTGGTGTTCGATATCATACAGATGTATTATTAAATAACAAACGCTACTCTGATATTTACAGCAATGAAAACCGAGGTGAAATCAATGGCTTAACATTTAAAGAAAAAATATATTTCCACAGAGAAAATGGCCTGATAGCAGTAAGAGATTCTTTAGGCGTATTGTGGACTAGAGAGCCATAGAGTAATCATCAGATACCCAGTAGAACACAACAAGCGCATATGAATATCACGCAGATAGAAGAAAATATAGGATTACTGTTCAGTAAGGAACTTAAGGGTGATTACATCTATGAGAT
>JALZVB010000264.1 GCA_023300835.1 Saprospiraceae bacterium
AAAGTAAACATCTGCTTCCATAAAGATATCACCCGACACCTGATAAAATTGTCTAGAAATAGGCTTACATCCTACTGGTCTATCTACAGGTTCCTCAGAGAAATAAGTAAGGTTAGTCCTTATACTTGCTTGTTCATTCTGATTCATGCTGAAAGGCAAATTATGGAATATGTAATCTAATAAGTCAACCTCATTCCATACTCTCATAACAAGATCTTTAGGCAAGATAGGGAGCTTGGCTTTCATAGGAACCGTAGCTACAGCATTAGTAACTGCTTTTGACGCAGTTACTGCTTTATCAGATTTACATGATGAAAAAAAAGTCATTAAAATAATTACCGGTATAATAAGCCTTATCATCTGTTGTTTATTTTCGGAAAGATAATTTAAAAATTAAACTCTGTTCTTATTGTCCAATAATAACCAATTAAACTTCCTCCAGGCAAGCTAGTTTTTTTCAATATTTTTGAAAAACTTCTTGTAAAACGTGCCGTCAATGTCAATTTTTTAGTGAATCCATAACTTACCCCAGTTAGCCAGCTAATATCGGTGCTATTGAATAAATTAACATCTGAATCATAATCAGTATTAACGGCATCACTAGAAATAAGATTGCCAAAAGATAAACCAGCATGTCCTCTCATCTTATAATAATCATCCTTTTCAATATACCAATCCTTAATAGATAGATACACAGGTAATTCTACATAACTCAACTCCGTGTATGTCATTTTACCAAATAATCCATCACCAGAACCCCTTTGGGAATATACGATCTCGACATTACCTTCTACTTTAGACATAAAATCACTTTTTCCATTCGGTGACAAGTCAAAACCAACCTTGAGTCCTGCTGTCAGTCCAGCCTTATTATATCCTATTAGGTTATCACCATCTATCTGAGAAAGTGTGATTCCCATAAGCGCAGATCCCCTGAAACCCTTCTGTGCAGCCAAGCAAGTGGACAACAATAAAAAAAGAACAAAAAAAATATTTCTATAATTCATAATGAGCATATCTATATATCGACGTTTCTTATATTTGTGTTTCTTATATTTATCATTCAACACTAGAAATGACTTTAAAGTATAATAAAACTACACTGAATAAACTAGAACACCTTTTTAAAGAAGCAGATTTTAGTGTCAGATATGAAAAAGGTCAATTCAGCTCAGGATATTGTCTTCTTCACGATAAGAAGATTATAGTTATCAACAAGTTCTTTGTAGTAAGAGCACGTATAGAAAGTTTATTAGATATTCTTAAGAATATCACCATCTCTATAGATCTATTAAGCTCAAAATCCCAAGAATTACTAGAAAAAGTAACAGATTCAGAGTCCATTGAATTGCATGTAAGTAGTCATTAAGAATTTTAATCTTCATTGCTGGTACTTAGTTTTACACATACTACAAGATAACCCTATTGAAAATAACTGCGTTAGGTACTGGAACATCTCAAGGCATCCCAATTGTAGGATGTAAATGTAACGTATGCCTATCGACTGACTTAGATGATAAAAGATTAAGGTCATCCGTATATATATCTACTGAGCAGACTAAGTTACTTGTAGATATTGGTCCAGATTTCAGAACACAGTTCCTTAATAATAACCTATCTACTGTTGATGCAGTGCTAGTGACACATGAGCATAATGACCATATCATTGGGTTAGATGACATAAGGTCTATTAATTATATACAAAATAAGTCAGTTCCTATTTATGGTCAGAAAAGAGTTTTAGATGATATCGCAGATAGGTTTCAGTATGCCTTTCAAAAGAAAAATATCCCTGGCTTACCTCAAATAGTACTTAATGAGATAAAGGAAGATATCGCCTTCTCTATTAACGATATAGAGGTTACGCCTCTACCAATATTACACGGTAAGCTACCTATTTTAGGTTACAAGCTCAATGACATCGCATATATCACAGATGCCAGTTACATATCAGACAAAGTAATTGAAAAAATAAAAGGTGTTAAGGTGCTGATAATCAATGCCTTAAGAAAAGAAGATCATTTTTCTCACCTTAATCTTGAAACTGCACTTGATTACATAAGCAGAATAAAGCCTGATAAAGCGTACATAACGCATATCAGTCATTCTATGGGTCTTACAGCCCAATGGTCACAAGAACTGCCTGACTCTGTGCGACCCTTACAAGATGGTTTAGAAATAGTCTTATAATCTTACATAAGAAAAACGAATTTATACTTAGTTTTAGTCACACCTTTGATTAAAAATGAGTTTAAAGAATACTTTCAATGTGAATTGTAATACCATAATACTATGGTTAACAATGCTGCTCACATTTGTATCGGGTCAGTTATTCTCACAACTATCTCCCAACTCCACGCAATACATGTTGGATTATTACAGCGACAATCCAGCATATGCCGGACTCAATAGGTCACTGAGTATTAATCTTAAGTCCAGGACTCAATGGCAAAATCTTAATAACAATCCCAGACAAATAAATCTAAATGGTCACCTACCTGTTTATCTGATTAATGGTGGTTCTGGCTTCGCATTGAAAAGTATAAAGATGGGAGCGATAAAGTATACGGCAGGTTCACTTTCTTATAACTATATAACTCCTATAAATCAAGGTGTCATGTCTCTGGGCATGAGAATGGGGGTAAGTCAAATTGAATATGATGGTTCCCAGTTAATAACACCTGATGGAATCTATGATAATGCAATAGACCATCGTGATCCAATTCTTTCATCAGATATTGCTAATAATCTAGCAGCGAACTACACTTTAGGTTTTTTTATAGGACACAATAAGTTTGACCTTGGTGTTTCTGTTAATAACCTAGGGATAGGGGACAGTAATGTCAATGAAGCCAATGTTGCGGATAACTCTAAGTTAAGTATATTTTACGCTATGCCAATAAGAGGAGAAAACCTGACATTTACACCAAACCTTTTAGCTAAAACGAATTTTAAGCAAATGCAGCTTGATATCGGAATTTTAATTAAAAATGGCAGTGTTTTTGGAGGTACATCCGTACGTGGTTACAATAGTACTTCTATCGATGCTATAAATATAATAGGTGGAATTAAAATAAATGAACATTATACGCTGAGTTACAGCTATGATATTGGAATAAATGACTTACGTGATGTAAATCAAGGAAGCCATGAATTCATATTAAATTATAATTTAAACAAGTTAATTGGGATTGGTTTACCACCAGAGATCATTTACAACCCAAGAAATTTGTAAAAACATAATAAGGAACATTAATTTGTCGTTGAGTAATCGTTAATCCTCTGGTAATTTGAATGCGTAAAGAATTATCACAGTTAAAGGAGCAACAAAGGCAATATTTTTTCAAGCATTTTTTTGTAGTTAGAGAACAAAGATTATTTTTACAGCTTTACACGTAAAGTGTAGAATAATATTTGGCAAAATCAGTTAATAACATGACAAAACAAGCACTTTTATTGGGCTTACTAGTATTACTACTAAGCTCTTGTGGCAGAGAACAATCTGGAGAATTGATCGGAGTCCAAGATCGACCAGGTTGGACTGGTATTAATCCTTTCGGAATGGTATATGTACCGTCTGGAACGCTTACTATCGGTCAGAGTGATCAAGATGTATTCACGACCTATACCCAGAGGCCGAAATCCATTTCCATCTCAGGATTCTTTATGGATGACACTGAAGTTACCAATAACGAATACCGTCAGTTTGTAACAAACATTAAGGATTCTATAGCACATGAGATACTTGGAGATTTCATCCAAGATGATTATGGCAATGAAATGCTAGACTGGACATTAGAATTAGATTATTCAATGCCAGAGCTAGATGAAATGTACTATGAAGGTGACATGAAAATGTTCGATTCTGAAAGAACAATGGATACCAAGCAATTCAACTATAAGTATAAATGGATTGACTGGTCTAAAGCTGCTCACAGTCCTGACGTAGTAAGATCTAACTTACTCAATGAAAGAGACGTAAACGTATATCCAGATACGCTTGTATGGATAAGAGACTTTTCTTATTCTTACAATGAGCCATTTACAAGAAATTATTTCTGGCACCCAGCATTTGATGATTATCCTGTGGTTGGTGTAAATTGGAAAAATGCTAATG
>JALZVB010000265.1 GCA_023300835.1 Saprospiraceae bacterium
AGAATATTACGTATTAGAGATTTCTGGAGTAGACAGTTATACTGTATTAACCAATACATATACAGCAATAAATTTAGAAAAATCGTCAATATATAGTTATTGTGTCAAAGCTTACAACAAGTTTGGTGGCGAATGTTTAGCCCCATCATCAACAGTCGTATTTTTCACAGGTAGTAAAGAAACTTCAACTACTGCAAACTTGGACTTTGCAAACAACATCTCTATTTATCCTAACCCCGCTCGACGATCAGAAAAAATAATTATCTCATTTAATTCTGACAAGGCATTCAATGGATCAATTAGCTTAGTAAATCTTGCAGGACAAAGCGTAACAAAAACAGAAAATGTTTCTTATTACCAAGGAATCAATACCTATACTCAAAGTACTGACAAGCTCAATTCTGGCATATATTTTCTAGAGATAAAAACTGAAAATGGTTCTATCCTAGAGAAGATCATTATTGAGTGAACAAATTTTCTAAAAAAGTGAAACAACTAGCTCAAGCTGGTTTTGAATATTGCGTTGCCAGTAAGTGTTCTATAGACAGGACATTTACTGGCAATTTCTTTAAGAGTTTGCTTTTGTTCTAGTGTTAGATTACCTACGAGATCAATAACCAATTCAAATTCTTCAATTTTAGAGTTTTCCTCTGTGCAATTTGTGCAATCTGTTTTATATGAGTTGGCATAAGAAAGGTGGACTTTTACTTCTTCTACTTCCCAGCCTTGCTGCGCCGCATACATCTTAATCGTCATAGCTGTACATGCACCAAGCGCAGCATTTAATAATTCATAAGGTGAAGGGCCAAAGTCATTTCCGCCGTAAGCCTCAGACTCGTCCGCTAGTATCCCATGTTTTCCAGCTAATATTTCGGTGGTATAGTTTTGGTCTCCAATTCTTACGACAACCTGCTTGTCTGTAGAAAGTCTTTCGTCTTCTTCGATTTCTATATATCGCTTAACCCAAGAGGCAATCACTGTACCTGTATAGAAGGCATCGTTCTTATTGGTTAACATGTGATTGGCATTATTCAATGTCACAAAGCTTTTAGGATGCTTAGCGGCATGATATATCTTGGCGGCATGATCTATAGTTACAATGCTATCTTGCGGAGAATGTAGTATAAGTAGAGCTTTATCCATTTGTGAGACTTTCGCAAACATGTCTTTGGATTCGAGATCTTCTATGAATTGTTTTTTGAAAGTAAATGTTCTTTCTCCAATCATAACTTCTGCTTCTCCCTCTTTTTCTATTTCATCTAACTTACTTTGTAACAGATGCGTAACATGTTCTGGCTCAGAAGGTGTTCCTATCGTAGCTACAGCTTGCACACTGTCTATAAGATCCGCTGCAAATACCGATGCTGCACCACCAAGGCTCTGACCGACAACAATTTTAGGACTTGTATAATGTTCAGCTAAGTAATCAGATGCAGCAATTATATCGCTGATATTGGTAGAAAAATTGGTGTTAGCAAATTCTCCACCACTCTCCCCTAACCCTGTAAAATCAAATCGCAATACAGCAATTCCATTCAACGTAAGTGCTCGACTAATATGCTTGGCAGCCAATAGGTTCTTATTGCCCGTAAATACGTGCGCAAAAATGGCAAAAGCCTCTGGTTTTTGTGTAAGCGGAAATTCTAGTTTGCCGACAAGTTGAATTCCTTGCGGATTGGTGAATTTTACTTTTTTATATGCCATGATAATATACTTTAAGTTCTGATAGGCAAGTTAGAAACAATATCTGATTTAGAACAAATCAGTTGTTTCATTTCTTGTTAAATATTGACAGTAACCGTAATTATTCTGAACTCTTCAAAAGTCCGTGTAGGGTAGATTTTCTGACTTCCGACTATTAATTGAATGTCATAGACTTCTAAATAGAGAATACCTTAATTACGTAAGGTAGCATTTGCAACTTGAACTCGATCATTATTAAGGTCTTCTTTCTCTCTTTTATTTAGAGAAGCGATGTATTTTGCGATTGTAAGTTTCAACTCAAACTTAATTGACAAACCAACTTGAACTATATGCGTATATCAAACATATTTATTATTCTCTGCATTCTATTAATCTTAGCTTGTAACAATGCGCCGAACAAACCTACTTCAATTCAGAATACAACTATTGAGGAGAAAGCTGAGCTAGTAAAAGTATCAGAATTAGATCTGACCAAATATGGTATCGCAAACAATCCTAACAACATATTGGGCGGTCTTAAAGTAGGTGATATGGCGCCTGATTTTAATCTACTAGATCAGAATGGAAAAGAAAAAAGCCTAGAATCGACGCTAAACGAAGGCCCAGTACTATTAGTTTTCTTAAGGGCAGAATGGTGCTCTTATTGTGTCAGGCACCTCCAAGAATTCCAAGATAATATACAAGACATACATGATGCTGGTGAAGTTAATGTCATAGCGGTTAGTCCACAGAAAAGATCTTATATGCAGGAATTCCATCAAGACAACCAGTTGTCTTTCCCAATTCTACATGACAAAGATCATACAGTAATGAAAGATTATAGAGTATTCTTCCATGTAACAGATAAATACAATAATTACATTGAAGAAGCTAAAGGAAATAGAATAGAGGTTTTTAACGGTGATACAGTGCCTGTCATGCCAATACCTGCAACCTATCTTATAAATCAGGATAAAATTATTAATTACGTTCATTACGACCCTAACTATAAAAAGAGGTCTGATGTTAAGGAAGTCATTTCGAATCTCTAAGTATAATTTGTCTTTTATATTAGCATGAACTCATGTTTTCTTTGAAATATTTGACTTCTGACTAACCTTAGTTTAAGTACATAAAACGTATAGGTTTGAAGTCATTCAAATAATGAAACTTCAGATCGGAAGA
>JALZVB010000266.1 GCA_023300835.1 Saprospiraceae bacterium
AATACGTGATGTGCTGTACTAGACAACCACTCCTCCCCTCTTATAACATGGGTAATTTCCATCATGTGGTCATCAACTATATTTGCCAAATGATAGGTAGGCATTCCATCTTTCTTGAGGATAACCTTATCATCTAATTCATCTGTTTTGAAAGTAACTTTTTCTCTTACTTCATCTACAAACGAAACCTCCTCATCTATAGGCATCTTTAGTCTCACAATTCCTACACCAGACTCGATAAGCTTATTTGACTCTTCTTCTCCTAGTGTAAGACTGTTTCTCATGAGCATCCTTACACGTGAGTCATACTTGGGAGAATGATGACCTAGCGCCTGTTGCTCAGTCTTCATTTTTTCTAATTCCTCAGGAGTATCAAAGGCATAATAAGCATTCCCTTTTGCGACAAGCTCTTTAGCATATTTAGCGTATATATCTTTACGGTCAGATTGTCTGTATGGTCCATGTTCTCCACCATATCCTGGACCTTCATCTGGTGTCATCCCTAACCATTCCAGTGATTCCTTAATATAATCTTCTGCACCTTCTACAAGCCTCCTCTGATCTGTATCTTCAATTCTTAAGATAAATTGACCTCCCATTTTCTTAGCAAGAAGGTAATTATATAATGCGGTTCTTACGCCTCCTATATGTAATGGTCCTGTGGGACTTGGTGCAAATCTTACGCGTACTGACATATCTTTTGTTGTTAATTTTTCTGAATGCGAAAGTAAGGTATCTCAAGGACACATGATAAAATATTATATGATATAATACCAGTAAATCAATAGCCTTTAAAAAATAAGACCCACTCACAAGGAGCAGGTCTTAGTCAATCCTATAAATGAATTGATCAGCATATCGTATATATCATATTAGTCCACTATTATCATTTTAAGTGAACGGTTGTATAATTCTGTAGATAAGGTATAATATATAATACCCGCTTCTCCTAGCTCTTCTGAAGTAATCCTCATAAGATGCTCTCCTGATTCGTAATCTCTTATAATACCATATATCTTCTGTCCTCTAGCATTGAAGAATGACATATCAATTTCTTGCGCTGTAGGCAGGTAGAAACGGATATCAGTCCACTCCTTAAATGGATTAGGTTCATTCTGATATAACTTAAATCCAGAAACAACTTCTTTATCTATTGGTAATGAGAGTACTGGAATCTTTATATCCAAGCCATCATTAAGATAAACCTCAGCAACTGGGCTATTTTCCATTAAACTCAATTCAAAGTCATCTTCGTTTATATCCTTCACACTGAGATAGAATAATGGAATTGTAATATCACTAACAGCTCCGTAATCACTATTCCAAGACATCGCAACTTCTTGCTCATCAACATTTCTCCATTGCGACTTATCTATATCTACACTACCTGGTAAGACATCAATTATCTTTCCTTTACTCAATCGCAGTCTGAACTGGAAACCATATATCAGACCTCTGTCATCTGCATACACAGGAATTAATTGTTGGTGTTCTTTACTTTTTCCGTACAATCCATAATGAATTCCGAACCTGCTTCTAGTAGTTAATTTGTCCGCTACCATATTGAGTTCGGCAGAATTATCTACATCTCCTACTTTCATCGCAATGAAATCATTATCCATATGATGACTTAAAGAATCTGTTAACGCTATCTGAGCATCAAATGGGAATGGCTTCAATGGATCAACAAACACGAAGTCTTCATTAACAAACCTCCACGATGTATTATTTCTAAATGTATCCACTTGACCCAATATTACTTTCCTCAAGCTTATCAAATCAAGACCGTTAACCTTTGCGTTGTTATCAATATCTGCCGCGATAATTTTGTAAGGAGAATCTAGTGGACTCATTCCCAGAATATGTCTCTGCATGAATATGACATCTCTTGTACTTACTCCATTGAGGTGATCTACATCTTTAGATGGTTCAACCATATATGAAACTGTACTAGGCATATCTTCAAATATGTAGACACCAACTGTATCGGTCATGTCTATATAGTTAGGCATAGTGATTGGCGTTTCTAAATTTGTTTCAACATCAACAATCATCTCTCCTTCTTCATTATTAATATGACCACCGAAAGTTACTTTTCCGCCCACAAATCCGGGAGTATCAGGACAAGCATCATTGTTATCTTGTAGCATAAGCATTGAGCTACAATTAGACGTATTTCCATCACCATCCGTAATCCATATACTTACTGGGAAATCTACTGATGATCCATTAGGAATATCATCGCAAGTAAAAGTCATATTTGTCTGAATTACATTTTCGTCAAATGATATTATGAGATCAGCTTGTGCCGTACAATTATCTGTACTTCCACCATCAAAATCACTTACCCATAACACAACTTCGCCATTAGATTCCATGACGCCAGTTGCCAGATTCTGACAGTACGCAGTAGGTGCTTTCCCATCTCTTATAGAAATAACTTGCGTACAAATTGCTGTATTATTACATCCATCAACCACGTTCCATAATACAGTCATGTCACCACCTGGTATGTCAGTCAATTCAAGTTCTATTTCATTGCCTGTAGCCACTCCCATCTCATTGATTGTTCCATCAGAACTATAATCAATCTGATAACTCCATGACATCACACTACCTGCGCCACATCCAGAATCAACAGCTGAATTCTCAAGATCTAAATCTGATAAAGTACAATCGCCTGAATAGATAACAACTTCCTGATTTGCACAATTAAGAATTTCAGGAGATGCCGTTTCTGTCACTTCTATTATTTGTTGATGTGACCATATCCCTAATGCTGGGATAACAGAGTTGTCATATTGACACCAGTCAATTACTTCCCAAGTTCTTACAACTTTATAACAGGCATTTTCGATCAAGTCAAATGTATCTGACTCCATTCTTATTCCTATCTGAGAACAACTTGATATTCTTACCATAGGCTCTGCCGCAAGATTCATATCTGTGCAAGTTCCTTCTAAGTCCCCTGGCCATACAATATCCAATTCAGAAATAGGTGAACCCTCGGATATTGTAATTGTCTGTTTACAACTCGTAACAGTTCCATCCACAACCCAGCTTCTTACAACAGTTCCCGCTGCACAATCAGATCTCAAGTCTGAGTCATCTGTAAATGTAGCTTCTGCAAAATCACATTGTGGACCTAATACAGGTTGACCCGTTATATTAAGGTTAGTAGGATCCTGATCACAGTCAATTGTTACATCGCTAGGACAAACAAATCCAGGAGCTGACGCTGCCGTGACTATAACGTTTACCATACATTCAGAAAATCGATCACCCGTTGTACCATGCATTCCATTTCCATCTGCATCATCCCAGACACGTAACATTAATTGGATAGGACTTGCAGATACATCAGCACAACATATCGTAATAGATTGACCTGGTGTCAAGTCATCTCCTATATCACAGTTGTTCTGCATTCTAGAGATTTCTAAGGCAATAGAAGAGCAATTATCAAATGATCCATTATCCAAAAGTGCTGCAGGTATCACCGCAGTACCTTGTGCATTAAGCGACACATG
>JALZVB010000267.1 GCA_023300835.1 Saprospiraceae bacterium
TGTAAGCAATTTCCTTAAAATATGTGCGGCATTCTGAAGTTAAACTGGTATAAAGTATTTGCCAATGATGCGGACTGTAGTATTAAGGGGTCTGCTAGAGGCCAAGACTTAGCGCTACTTGAAGAAGGTATCTCTGGGTCAAGCTACCCAATAATAGTCTCATGTTAATGCCGACAACCCTTATTAATTCCCAAAACATATTTTCGTACAACATCGATATCTACCGCAGCTTCGCTGCCGAGAAAACCGGTGATCATAGCGTTTTCAAGATATCGCTCCGCGGTATCTGTTAACTTTTGCGAAAGCGGCATATAGGACCAATGCCATTTTTCTTCGTTGTAACCATCAGGTCTCATAGAACCTTTAGCGGTATATGGTCTACAGAAACCATAGAGGTGGGCATTGTTTTCTAGCCATACAAATATCCTTAAGCCCTCTCCTTTCTCGAACCAAGAATTGTTGAAATTATTAAGATCTATGTCTGTGCCCCAGTGATGTCTAGAGGTACCCGGCATAGAGCTGTACTTAAGAATTTCTATGGCTCTATCTTGTGATTTTTGGTATGCTTTCTCGGCATTGATGCCACTACTTAATATGGTTTCTCCTGTCCACTTTCTTTCCCAGATACCTTTCTGGTAATCAAAATTTCTAGTAGCTGATCTTATCACGAGATTTATCCCATCTGCTTTAGCTTTCTGTTGCATAGATACATAAGCTTGATAAGCATCTTTGTGCATATATAACCCTGCTCTATCCGCAAGTGTTTCTGGTATCGTAACAAAGTCAGCGTTCTTTTCAGGATAAAATTTACCCATGATCATGTTCAGCATTTGGCTATCCTGAGACGTCATTTTGGTTAATACTGGTAATAGATTCGTTGTCTCAGACAATGGCATTGCCGGTATTGTTTTCTCTTCGGGCCCTGGCTTGCAGGCCACGATAAAGAGTATAGAAACTATGACGAAATATAATAACCTATGCAATAGAAGGACTTTGTGATGCGTAATCAAATAATGATTTCTCTTTGATAACTGGAGCCAATAACTTAGGAACTGAATTTTCCCAAGCAGGAACCCCTTGCTTGATTTCTTCTAAAACATTCCATGGGAATATTTTTAGAAGTTCGCCGTCGTAGTTTTCTATCTCTACTATTTGCTTACAGTCGATAAGATGCTTATACAGAAAATGAATGCCTTCTGGTACTATTAACGTCCTTGCGGTTACTAAGCCTTTATCATCAATTATAGCTGGATAAACATATACATTAATGTTTCTATTGAATAACTCACCGAAAGCTACCAACAGTCTCCCGTCTTGGTTATTGTGGTATTTCTCTTCAATAATTGCTGACAATTCTCTGACACCTACAACCAATCCTAGCTTACCTATATTTTCTTCTGCCAGATAGTTTATCAGTGCTTGATGATTATTACAATCTGATATAATAACATTATAACCGAGTGCACAGATCGCTTCTGTTCTATCTAGAAAGTCTTTCTCATCTATATCATCTCCATTCTCACGCAGGTACTCCATTGTAATCTCAGCGATAACGGCTGAGTTGCTATCGGTAACATCTGGCTCCTTGATAAACTGTTCCATGCCGGACTTATAGACATCCATGGTAACATTAGTAAACGGTTTATAGTGTCCTCTTACAACCAATAGGTCTTTCTTCCACAAAAACTCTGACGCATGTATGCTACGTTTGTGGTTGCTGAAAATGGCTACATCTGTCAAATCATGTTTAACAAGGTAAAGCGATAATAACCTATTGTCAACATGATCAAAGTCTGGCCCTTCTAATCGTAACATATCTACACTTAATCGGCCAGATATCCCATCGACTAGTGATGCCACAAACTCATTCATATCATCGTGGTACTTATATACCGCATATAACATGTTGACACCTAAAACACCTATCGCTTCTTGTTGAAGGTGGGTATTCTGATCTTTCAGTTTTACGTGGATAATGAGGTCATTGGGCGGTCCATTGGGAGTCAGCTGAAACCTGAGGCCTATCCAACCATGACCTTTTATTGTACGCTTATAGTTTATCGCTGCTACAGTATCTGCAAAAGCAAAGAAACAGGTCTCAGGTCTCTCATCATCCAGACGTTCTACGAGTAAGCTGTATTCGTGATCCAACATTTTATATAACCTTGATTCACATACATACCTTCCACTCTTCTCTACGCCATATATGGCATCCGAATAAGTTTTATCATAGGCAGACATCGTTTTGGCTATCGTGCCAGCTGCTGCTCCCGCTTGGAAAAAGTTACGAGCAACTTCCTGCCCGGCACCTATCTCAGCAAATGTGCCATAAACCTTCTTATTAAGGTTGATGTTGAGTGCCTTCTGTTCTGGTTGAAGGTATTTACGTTTCTTAGTTTCCAAGCCCACTGTTTTTTATTAAGAACAAAGATAATATAATACCATATAAGCTTCAGAATGTCGGATATATTTCAACAGCTTAAAGTATAAATGGTATATCTCACCCTATCTATGACTATATAAATTTTAGTGAATTGCTATAAACTGACTGTTCGAACAGAGAAAACATGCGCTTCATTCTTAATTTGCGTTGCATTGACCAACCCTTTATCGTAATTTTGCGATGTGGGTACAACAAAGACAGAGCTTTTCACAACTTCTCAGAATCAAATGGCTACTATGGCCAAGGCGCTGGGACATCCTGCTCGTATCGCTATCCTAGAATACATGATAAAACAAGGCGCTTGCATATGTGGCGATATCGTAAATGAATTGCCATTATCACAGTCTACCGTTTCTCAACATCTCAAAGCGCTGAAAGATGCGGGTATTATTAAGGGGGAAATCGAAGGGTCCTCTCGTTGTTATTGTATAGATACCACAACCTGCTCATTATTACTAAATCACTTAAAAGCTATTTTCTCTAACATGAAATGTTGCTAGTGTCTTATTAGAATGGCTATTTTTTTGGTTATGGCTATCGCAATATTGCGATGTAGTTGTATTTTTAGATACGAAGTATAAGTTAATTAGAATAGAAGTTGATATACCTACTTCTTTTACTTCTTTATTAAATTTACCTGTGTAGTATATTTACGAACTGTCTTATATGGTTTACCAGAGACTAAACCCTTTCGACCCAATTAAGCATTTCATTGATTTTACCTGATTCCTACCTCTTAATACCCTATCTTTTCTTTGTTACTTTGTCTACAACAGATAGTTACCTAAAACCTATTTAACATGTCAGAATTTTGCCATTTACACTGCCACACCCAGTATTCATTACTTGATGGGGCATTCTTGGAAAAAACAAAATAAACATCACCAATAAAGAAGGTCAGAAAACCTTCTCCAAGTACAGTCAAGAAGACATTAACCAGGTTCTTATAAAGTTTGCTCGCAAGAACAAGTATAGGTTCGGTACATTAAAGTATAGGCGTTCTTTTTTTAATTCCTAGGCAACGCTTTAGAAATAGTTCAGTCATGTATCTGGAGACTCTAAGCTCTTTTATAATGTAACAGTTAGAATAAAATGAATTTTATCAATATAAAATATATTTGTAGCGGGCTAATATTGATCGGATTACTTTTCAGTTGTCAGGAAGATGAGGTAGGATTTATACCTAATGATTCTGAGACTAACCCTATACCAGGGCTAGAAGAAACGATATATAAATCAGATATCTATGGCACAATAACGACGATAGACAATTCACCTGTAGAAGGCGCAACAGTTACTTTCAAAGGTGCTACGGCAGTAACGGATGGTATAGGTGTTTATACATTCAGAGATGTACCTGTAAGTGGCCAACATAATTTTGTTAAAATATCTAAAGAAGGTTTCTTTGATAATGCAAGAACATTTAGATCTGGCGGATCATCGACGCAGTACCAAAGAACAATATTGCAAGAGAAAAGCTTCAACATGTCTTTTCAGAGTGATGAGATTGGGACACTTAATCATGAAAGGGTACAGCTACGCTTTGATGCACAGTGCATTGTTATAGAAGCAACGGGAGAAAACTATTCAGGAGAGGTACAAGTAGCGATACAACAGATCGACCCAAGTTTGGACAAATTAGATGAAACAATGCCTGGTGATTTGACAGGAAGAGAAACAGATAATTCGTTGGTAACATTACAGAGTTTTGGAATGGTGAATATCGCGTTACAATCACCAGATGGGAAAACTTTACAGGTTGCTGATGGAAAGTCTATTGCTATGAGTTACAAAGTCAATACTGACCTTTTGGCAAATGCGCCTAATGCTATTTCACTTTGGTATTTTGATTATTCTCTTGGGTTATGGGAGAAAGAAGGAGAAGCTTTTTTGAGTGGGGATACTTATGCTGGCGAGGTGACACATTTTAGTACGTGGAATTGTGACCTGCGATCTCCATCCATTATATTAAAAGGTAAACTGGTAAATGACAATATCGATTTGTCTTATTACAAAGTAGAGATTGTTAATAGTGATAATATAGGCGTAGGCGTATTTACAGATTCTGAAGGTGTCTTCTCTGTACGAATAGGCGTAGACACAGAGTTAACAATAAAGGTTTATCCTACCCTGTTTTGTCAACGGGAACTGTTGTCTCAACAGTTAGGCTCATTTAGTCAATCTTCTGATTTAGGGGATGTTAATCTAGACATAGACGAACCAGACTTTTTAGTAGCATCAGGAACTGCGGTGGACTGTGATTTTAAACCAATTGAAGAAGGCAGAGTCATTTTATCTACAACAGTGAGTTTTCCAATTACTAATGCAGAGATAAACATTGCACATATAGTTTGTGAAACAGGTTTAACTGACATTAGAATAATAAACATGGATGATTTGGAACAAACCGTTATTTCTGATCTTGATACTTCTATAGATAACGGTTTAGGAGAAGTCATTGTTTGTGATGAGATAGCAGACCATATTTTTATCAATAATTTCTTGTCTACTCGAGTAGCAATCGTTGATAGCGTAAATGTTTCTATAGAAGAAGTAGATTACGAAGGCAAACTGTTTGGTACACATAATGAAGGAGAAATACTTTTAGAATTGACTTTTTCTTTAGGTGTTTCAAACATTGAATTAGAAGAAAAAACATATGATATAAACAATGTAGTCTATGCCGGTAGAGAGACTGCTCCAGCAGCAGGGACATTCAGTAATTCTAGTTCATTAGGGGAAATCACAATAGAGTCAATAAAAGCAATAGGAAATAAAAGTTTGGTAACAGGATTTTATTATTATAACTTTTGGGGAGATGAGACAGATGTAATAACGGGTTCATTTAAAATAACCTATACACCATAATATTTGAACGAAAAAGCCCTTATAGTAGGCTGCTTGCAGCACAATAGAAAACATCAGAAAGAACTCTATGATATCTATAGTAAACAGATGTACAATGTCTGTCTGCGCTATCATAGCGATGCAGACTTAGCTAAGGAGGCGATGCAAAGAGGGTTTATAAAAGTTTTTAGTAACCTACATAAGTATAAATCTATAGGAAACCTTGGAGGATGGATAAGAACTATTGTTGTAAGAACAGCGATAGACCTCATCAAGGAACGCAAGAAATTACAGTTTGAGGATATAGATTCTGTTGCTGACGTACACAGCGATTGGAACGAAAATGATGAAACATCTAGCCATATAGATAATCAATCATTACTAGGCCTATTGAGTGAACTTCCTATAGGTTATAAGACAGTATTTACCATGTATGTTATCGATGAAATAAAACACCAAGAAATAGCAACGCTGTTGAACATATCCATTTCCACTTCAAGGTCTCAGTTACATAAAGCCAGAAAGATGTTACAATCAATGATTCAGAAAAACTATGGCAACATATATCATAATCCGTAGAAATGAAGAACAAACATAACATAGATGAGCAGTTTAAACGTCTTGCCAACAACAACGATCAATTACCACCACCAGATCTATGGGAAGACATAGAAAAGAAATTACCTAAGCCGAGAAAAAATAAAAAATACTTCTTTTTTCTTTTGATGGGTTTAACATTCATAGGAACAACATGTTATTTCGCTATTAATAATATATCGAATAAGGACCTTTTAAGTGTTAATACAACTTCATCAGTTGATGAAAAAATAGCTTTACAAAATGATGAAATAACAGTTAATATCGTTAGGAATAACA
>JALZVB010000268.1 GCA_023300835.1 Saprospiraceae bacterium
ATGCTCCTGATGCTAAGGTTGTTAAGTACGGTAAGCGATTTGGGTTACTATTGGCACTCTTCGCTATGTTCATTGCGCCACTTATTGCACATGCTCCGGATGGACTATTCGGTTACCTGCAAGAGGTCAATGGTTGTTATAGTATTCCTATTCTTACAATTATTGTTGTTGGTTATTTGACTAAGTATGTGCCAGCAATAGCGGCCAAGGTTGCTATCGTTCTAGGAGCGGTTTTATATTCTATAAGTCAGTTTGTATTAAAACCAAACATGGCAGCTTCAGCAGTGGAAAAAGCAAAAGCTGCGGGCATTACAGATGTAACTCAATTAGCAGATATTGAAAAACTAGCTTACCCACATTTTCTTCATGTTATGGCAATCTTATTTGTTATGAATGTGATTATCATGCTTGTTATTGGAAAAATTAAACCTAGGAAAGCGGCATTCACATTACCTTATACTGAGCAAGTAGATATTACGCCGTACAGGTATCTCAAGCCACTTAGTCTTGTGATCATTATTATTGTTCTCACGAGTTATATCTTTTTTGCAGGTTAAAGAACAGAAAACAGGATTCATGATTATGAATCATTGATGTTAACTAAGGAATGGTTAAAAAATAACATACCAATTTGTGATAGGCACTTTTGAGCCAGCACATCGTTAAAAAGCCTCGTGATAGCTCGGCTATCCCTACGTTTTTTGCCTCGTTCTGACTCAAAAATTCCCTTGTCAAAACATGATACTTTATTATTTACTCATTCCTAACAACTAATAAGACATGTTAAAGATAAGTAATTGTGCTATCGTTGTGGTTACGACACTTTATTGAATTATGCAAAACATAAACACTGGATTCTAGTTCTATGTATTGATAAAGACAATATCCAGTCCCAATATCACATAACTTTATTAAGTCAAATTTATAATATGAAGGGCCTCTTAATACTTGTACTTGTGTTTCTTGGTGAAAACATCTCTGCCCAGACATGTTGCACTGCAGGTGCGCCTATGAGTAATGTGATTTCTGTTCATGACGGGAACGCTAAAAGCCTAGCAGTAACATTATCGTACGAATATAAAAGTATCAACTTACTTATAGACAATGATCGTCGCCTGCAGAACGACCCAAGATCACGTTCTGGTAACAATGTAAGTCTCAAAGTAGATTATGTGATTAACCCAAGGTGGTCTATATCTGCAAACCTTCCACTCGTATATCAGAGCAGAAAAACGGTTTCTGAAGAACAAACGAGCCTTGGTATTGGTGACCTTAACCTACTCACCCAATATAAATTGTATCATAACGAGAACATTAAATTGTTTTTGGCTGGTGGGCTAGAATTACCAACAGGCGTAACTACACATAAAGGTCCATCAGGTATTTTTCTTTCTCCAGATATGCAAAGTGGTTCAGGAAGTATAGATGTTGTTTTGGGAACGACACTGTTTAGAGAAAACTTTATATTCCCTTTTTTGTCAACATCTTTAGAGCTACTCTATCGCAGAAATGGGAAGAATAGCGGATTTGCAAGTACGGACAATTTCCCTGGTCGTCGATTTGGATTTGGAGATGAGTGGATTAGTACGATAGGCTTTCACTATCAAATTATTGGAGCCCGAGGGTTTTTTACGCCGGACGTTCAATTTAAGTATCGTAACAGTACGGCCAATATAGAACAGCAAACCTCTGCGCCTAACAGTGGTGGAGATTGGATCAGTCTTCCTCTAGGTTTTACTTATCATCCTAATGAGACAAAGTCTATAAGAATATATACAGAGATTCCTCTGTACCAAAACATTGAGGGACTTCAAATAACAACTGACTTTACGATTGGCATACAGGCCAAATATCTTTTCAATAAAAAATCTGATTATTAAAAATCTAACAATGAAGCATCTATTTCTTATTTCTATATTGTTTATAATATCATGTGGTAGTACTGAGGATCTAGCCGTTGATGGCGGGTCAACAACAACGGATTGGCTTATTCCACCAGGAGAAGTTTTTGATGGTGGTCCCGGAAAAGATGGTATACCATCAGTGGATAACCCCAACTTTGACACCGTTGCAGAAGCAGGATTTATCAACCCTAGAAGGTTAGTTGTAGGCGTTGTACATAACGGAATCGCTAAAGCATATCCACATAATATTCTAGACTGGCATGAGATCGTTAACGATGAAATAGGCGATCTCTCATATGCACTTACCTACTGCCCTCTTACCGGAACAGCTGTTTCTTGGGATAGGATGGTAAATGGAACTAAAACCACATTCGGTGTTAGTGGTAAATTGTATAACACTAACCTTATGCCCTATGATAGAGGCACTGATAGTTACTGGTCTCAACTCAGATTAGATTGTGTCAACGGTGAACTGACAGGCACCACAATCAATACACTGCAAGCCATTGAGACAGACTGGGAAACATGGGTAGCCAGTTATCCGAATACATTAATAATGAATGAGGATACGGGAATCGACAGAAATTATGAAAACTATCCATATGGAGATTACAGAACCAATAACGCCAATATCATTTTCCCCGTATCACCCATGGATACGCGTCTACCTGCTAAAGAAAGGGTGCTTGCCATTATAGAAAATGGAGACAATAAAGTATATAGTATAAACCTATTCAGTACAGGTAAAGTGTTTGAAGAACGACTTAATGATAAAGATGTTCTTGTCTTCGGCTCTAACGCCAACAACTATATGGTCGCATATGAGAACAACGACTTTGTAGGTTTTAGAAGCCTAATAAACAGTTTTCCTGCAATTGCAGAAGATGAAGATGGTAACCGAGTTTCTCTAAGTGGAGAGATTATATCTGGTCCTAGACAAGGCGAACAGTTAGAACCTGTAGAGTCTATTATAGGTTATTATTTTTCATTAGCGGCTTTCTATCCTGGCATTGAGATTTATGAGTAACACCTAATTACTAAAGAAAAACACAGAAGCTACCTTGATAAAAGGTAGCTTCTTTTTTTGTTCAAAACAATATGTATACTAATATTGTATCTATCATAGTTACTTCTCCAATGCTTCTATTTCAACTTCAGTAGAGAGCCACTCGCTCAACCGATCAGACAGCTCTTGCTTTTGATCATCTGAGAGGTTTTTGATTCTTGCATTGCCATGATGTTTCCCTTCCATAAAGTACCATAGGGATTTGCTTTTTTTCTGTGGTGGTACAGCAGTGGCGGACCAGGTATCATTAGCACCATTTATGTAAATGAACTCTAAGTCTGTTTCTTGTGTCCACTTAGCTACTTTGTTTGTCAATTCTTTGTTAAATGAAGCGGTAGTGTTTTCGGGCATAAAGACAGCTGATGGATTAGAGTTTGTGTCTAAGTGTTTGATAAGGGGTTTGAAGGGTTCAATCTCGAAGCCATAGTAACCCATCTCTGTACCGGACTGATAATAGTGTGAGGCGTAATCTTTCATAGATTTGTCACTGTAGAAGTCCAGACCGATAATGTCTATGAAGTGCTGCAGTAATGTGTCAGTAGGGGAAGATGGGTCTGGAATTTTGGAGCAATCGTGTCCCCATTGCCAGAAAGAGAAAGGGTATTCTAAGATAGCATATTCATAAGCTTGATCTATATCAATATAACTGAACTCAAGTTTCTGCCCCTTGGCAAAATACTTTAAATATGATTTCATTTCATACGCCTGTTCTAACATCTTGATTTGATAGTTATATAAGTCTTGACGACATTCTTTTGTCCCTACTTTGTCAAAGAAATCATATATTCTTGTGTCGGCAACATCATAATTTATAGGAGCGACATATGGAATAGATACATCGACATCATCAGGGTATAAATACCTGTAGAATATAGTCGTTGTACCGCCCTTACTTATTCCCGAGGCTAACCATTGTCCATTATATAATTCTCTGAAGAGCTGGTTTATATGATGCAGGTCCGCTGTGACTTGTTCAAAATTGAGGTAATCGAAATCCAATGTATCAGGGGAAGACGCTAGAAAATATCTGTGCTCTACTTGCAATTGATTAGCGGCTGTGATTTTAGCAACTTCTGTGATTCTATTTGTAGGTCTTCCATAACCATTTGTAATCAGAGCTGTAGGTGCAGTGTAACTCATGTGAGACAAGAATACCCTCTGATAAAAGTGTCCATGATCTGGATTGTTGTGATCAATGGGTTGCTTTATTTTTAGCTCATAAGCGGATTCGTATCCTTCAGGTGTATCTAACTTGTTGAAGATTACATCAGGTAATTCAAACAACTTCATTTCTAAGTCTGATTGTCCGTTTAGCATTATCGCTGAAAATAAAGCGATATAAACGAGTATTGTGTTTTTCATATTAACCTGTTGAGTAAACGCTGAGAAGATAGGCTAAAATATGAAATTCCTAGGTGGTGTAAGTCAGAATGATTAGTTTATAAAAGAAGCGATAGGTTACGTAATGTGTTACGGGCCGCAGAACCTGAAGAATGTTTATACAAGTCATAAGCCGTAACTAACTTTCACATACAGGTTAAGGTAGCTAAGTTGCGTTATTAGGTGTATTAAAAAATTAATTTTGTATTTACCACAATATAATGTGCTCAATTAAAAGCCCCCAGCTTGTGAAAAAACTGAGGACTTCTTTTATAAATTAAACTTCTTTTAAAATTTCTTTGAAGAGTATAGGTCTAGGATAGGCCTGTTTAAAAACATGTTTGATAACATCAAATGCGGTTATCACGCCTTTGAGTTCACCTCTAAGGTTTACGACTGGTAAGGTTTTGAATCTCTTATCCATAAACAATTGTGCAGCGGTGCCGACTTTATCCTTAGGCGTTATCTTAAGCACATTGGTGGTCATTATCTCTTCTATGTTCACCTCCTTTCCCTTGGAGTCAGAGGAATGCTTATACAGATCATAAGCTGTAATTAGCCCGAGAAGAATTCCATCCTTTACAACGGGTAGTTGTTGCAATTTTTTGCTTGACATTAATTCTGCTACCTGGGTAGAAGTGTCATCTGGCGATACTGTCATAGTTTGACTTGACATAATCGTTCTTACTTGTTCTTCTAGCATAACATTTGGCTTTAAGTGAATTTCCCGATTCAATGTACTATAATTAAGCCCTATTTCCAAATATGTGATTGTGTTTGTTTTTTTATGGAGAAGAATTATTTATAATGTTGCGGCAAATGTCATAAATATGAAGAGATCATAACAACATCAATAGTAGTATCTCCAATAAAAGTACCCTTATAAAAAAAAAGGTACAGCAGATTTTTCCACTGTACCTAATTCTATATATTATAGAGGGGTTACAGCCCAAAAATAATTATTTACCAACAGTATTTTGCTTACTACCAGATTTTTTTCCTGTTGTCATCCTCATTGTATAGAAACTTGGCGTCAATTGATTTCTACCAGAGTAAATATCTGAACGCTAGTTAATTGTATGTCATCCTAATTAGTTAAAACTTGTCCCATTGCATTAGATAGGAATATTGATACTTCTAATAAGTAGTAATTTTCAACAATACTTGTGTACCCTGAGACTGGTTTCCCGCAATAAGGTCTGTGTAGATGAGGTTGTCGTCTTTATTCCACTTATTATTAACAGCAAGTCTATTTTTGATTATGGCTATCGCGGACGAGTTATGACGGTTTTTTTTATCAGCCTTCGTAGCGTTACGACCTACTCCGTTGTCTTTTATTATGACATCTATTCCAATAGTAGATGCGGTAATGGTCAATTGTAACTGGCCGACACCTTCCTTTTTCTCTAAACCATGAATAATAGCGTTTTCTAATAACGGCTGTATCAACATAGGTGGAATCCTGAGGTTTGGATAAGCAGAATTCTCTATTTGGTATTCAAACTTATTATTTCGCATCATCAGCTCGAGGGCGAGATATTGTTCCAGGAACTTGAGTTCATTACCTAGGGTTATAAAATCACCTTTGGATTGTTCTAAGAGTGAGCGCATCATAGAAGCAAACTTGTTGAGATATCGTCTGGCTAGTGTGGATTCTTTCTGTGCGATAAGCCCATTTATACTATTGATTGTATTAAAGATAAAGTGTGGGTTCATCTGCAATTGCCCTAGCTTCTGTTGACTTCTCAATAGGTCTAAATCTAATATTAGTTTTTCTTTTTCTACTGCGAGTGCATCATGTTCTCTTTTCTTTTTCTTAAGCATATAGAAGGCCAAACTCAATAAAGCCAAAATTCCTAAAAACAAAGCTATCGCTAACTTGTCTTGAACATTGCCATTAACCTTAATCGGTACGATGTCACTATACCCGATGATTTCACTATCTCTAGCTCTGAATTGAAACTTATGGTTGCCTGATTTTAAGTTGTTAAGCGTGACATAGTTGCTTTCTGTACTTGTCCACTCGGACTCATCCCATCGGTACTCGTAGAGGAGGTCTGTAGGAAGGGGCGGATAAGTTATATGATAACCCAACGTTACATTTGACTTCTCAGAGACTTGTAATAGTTCAATGACCAGCTGATTATTCTCATCTATACTAACTGAAGTTAACTTGACGATAGGTGGTTTATTATTTATATAGTCCGTGTTTTTATGTAGAATTTTTCCTTTAGAAAAATAAAGTGTATTCCAACTGTCAAGCGTATAGGCATTAATGGAGGTGTCAATGTAATGTAACAACTGTCTCTCTGTGTCATATTGGTAGAGACTCCCTTCTGTGGTAAGGAACCACAATTTTTTTTGGTGGAAAGTGATATCACTTATTGATTTTGGAAACTGTATACCTGGGACATAATATTTCTTGTAATTGTTGTCTTTGAAATGGAACAAACCATGGTCTGGAGAAGAGACTACCCAATTGTTGTTAGTCGTCTGAATAACAGCACTTACTGCGTAAGGAAATTCTAAATAAGAAAAATTGTCACCTATGTTTTCTACAAGCCTTCCATTATCTATACCATATAATGAATGTTCAAGTCGAGCAGCTTTGTTTGTTGTCACAGGTCGATGTTCAAAATCGAAAGTATAGCTTTCCTGATTGGAATCAGAAAAAATTAGTGTATCGTTTATCAATGTGAGTGACTGTATATCGCAAGAATGTTGGTAGGACCATTGACCTATAAGTGAAAGTGGTAATGAGAGAAGCAGTAGAGATATGTAAATATGGTATTTCAATTTAGTTGATCTGGCACATTATTACAATGGTCCATTTTTTATTTAAAAGTCAAGGTACCCATTTTAAGATACTTGCTGTTTAAGCTTAGAAAGGAAGTAAAAAATGTGGAAGAAGAGATTTGATGAGAAAAGCTAGGCATAAGTGTAAAGTCAGAATCTTCTTCAAACAATGGAAACGTCTCAGTAATCATATCTCTGGAAAGTGCCGTTACCGCTGCGTCCATTCTTTTTTGGTCCGTTAGTACTCTTCTTTTGTCTGATGAGTTTTTATCAAGGTTTCTTTCATCATCATTGTATATTATAAGTAACTCTTCACCATTTACATAAGTAGCGTATGAGATAAACTGGCCTGCATGTCTCTCCACTCGTTCTCGATTTATAGATACATTGCCACCACCATTCCAGCTGTCTGTGTCTACTAGAGCTTTTTGCTTTTTAGAAATCACGTTTAATTGACCTATTTCACCATCAGAAAATATAGGTACAAGAACCACTTCGTTAGCTGTAATGTAAGTGTTGGTTCTAGATGCCGTTCCAAAGTTATTATAGCCACTGTTGAAGCCATTATTAAAATTGTCTCTGTAGAAGGTCTGATCATATGATTCACTCAACTCTGAGATAAGCAAGTAGCTGCCATCGCTTCTTTCTATCCAGTCTTTTATATGGAAATCATTAGAAATTCCCATTTTATCCCGGTCATCCAGATTAACTTGGACACCTGAAGCGTTCATCAGTTTCAGGTCAGAAAACGAAAATGGCTTTTTGCTCAATACATTGACTACATAACTGGAGTCAAAGCTTACATATAGAATTCCATTGAGGTAACCTTTATATTTGTTTCTATAGAATCCACATACTCTGATCTCGCCTAAGTTGTCTTGAACAAGCGCTATGTCATCTACAAATGCACCATCCAAATCAATAGGATAATTAGTGACCTTAGTTCCCTGTGAAGGCAGTTGCATAAGCGTGACTTGGTAAGTGGCGATCTCTTTATTATTTCGACCTTTTTTTCTTTCTTTCCCTTTTCCATTTTCATAGATTTTGGCCAGAGCTATTAGGTTGTTTTTATCATCTAGCCTATAACTAAGTACTTCATTTTGCTTCTGATTACCCTCAAGCTCAAGGTCGTTGTTCCATATAACATTAGCGGAGTCATCCAATACAGCAGCAGCAATTCTTGTAGATTTTTTTTTCTTATCGGCATCAAAGGTTCCTATAACAGCCACCTTGGTACTATCAGAAGATAAGACAAGTTGTATCTGTGGGAAATTGACGCCTTTCTTAATTTTATAATTAAATAGAAAGCTTTTCTTTCCTTGTGTACCATCTTTTGTAATTGTAATAGCATTGTAATTATATGAGTAGTTACCTAGCTTCTCCTGTATAACCCAGGTCATATTATTCCCTACGCTTACAATGTCTATCGTGTTGAACTCATTATCACCTGCCTCATAGACATAGCTGTATTCTTGTATAAATTCTGTGTTATACTTCTCTAGTATCAGTTGTTCTTTGCTTCCAAGAAAACCCTTACCTATTCTTTCTTTAATTCCAATTATATACCCTGAGTCATCGGCCTTAATTAACCCCATATATGAATCTTGTGATCGCAGAGGTATTTCTGGTCCCCCGTTATATATGATTTCTTGTCCAGCAACAACACATGAGAACACAACTGTAATTATAAAAACAA
>JALZVB010000269.1 GCA_023300835.1 Saprospiraceae bacterium
GGTGGGAAATTCTCAATTAATGTTCCAGAAGGTGTAGAGCCTGGACTATATCGTATAAGAATAGGTTCCAGGACTGTAGACTTGGTCATCAATGGATCTGAGAAAACGATAGCCATAAACGGTGATCTTAATGAATTACAAGCCTTTAACTATACTATCACAGGATCAGAACTTTCAGAGATTTTCCACGGTAAAATAAAAGGCCTTATAGACAAGACGTCTAATATTAATGAAGTAAACGCCTTTATGGCTGGTGATATTGACCCATTACTAGCTATGGGATTATCTTTTGGTACAACACCACCCAACCCTTCACTGACGCCTTTGTATAAGGTTATGTCGCAAAAAGTTTCAACAGCTTATCCCGGTACTAAAGTAAGTAAGGCGTTTGAAGGTTTTTTACAAACATTGGAACAACAACAGAAACAAACGGCTGCAGCCTCTGGCCCAAAATATAAAGTACAACTCGGACAGAAAGCGCCTGAAATTGCTTTACCTGATGTCAATGGTAAGATAAGAAAGCTTTCTGATTTGAAAGGAAAGGTTGTTTTACTTGACTTCTGGGCAAGCTGGTGTGGACCATGCCGTAGAGCTAATCCACATGTTGTTGAATTATACCACAAATACAATAAAAAGGGATTTGAAGTATTCAATGTATCACTTGATGGGCTGGACAGTAGAACAAAATCTAGATTTCAGCCAGAACAATTGGCTGCTCAAATGGAAAAATCTAAACAAAAATGGATCGCTGCAATAGCTAAGGATAAACTTACATGGAAAAATCATGTAAGTGATCTCAAAAAATGGGAAAGTGGCCCTGCCGCTGCCTATGGCGTAAGATCTATTCCTACAACATTTCTTATAGACAGAGAGGGTAACATTGCCGTACTTAATCCTAGAAATAATCTTGAACAAGAATTGACGAAGTACCTATAGTATATAGGCCTCTTTTATAAAATATAATCCAAAGGGTATATTACTGTAATAAGTTTTATACCCTTTTTTGATGGCAAATCACATGGCAAGCTATTCCACATGCTACAGCTACATTGAGGGATTCTGCGCCACCTTGCCCACCTATCTTCACCAGTTGTGTTGAACTAGACTGCATTATCTCACTTACCCCTTTACTCTCATTACCCATTATTATTGTACCACTTTCTAACATACAATCATCAATACTCTCACCATCCAAGCTCATACTAATGATAGTATCAGATATTTCTACAATTTCCTCATAAGACATCATCTGTAGTTTTAGCCTATTATGAGCACCCATAGCAGATTGAACAACTTTAGGGTTATAGAAACTAGCTGTTCCAGGTGATGCAATGACATCTATGATACCATACCAGTCTGCGATACGCATAATAGCACCGAGGTTTCCAGGATCTTGTACCGTATCTAGATATATCTTCCATTGACTTAATTTCAATTGATTGTTCTTAGCCTTATTGTCTAGAACTATTAAAATATTGTTAGGAGACTTAATACATGAAATTTTCTTGAGCTCTACGGGTTTTACTATAACGGTTCTCTGAGAATGATTTTCACTAAGACCCTCTGCATAGTCATCCAGCCAAGATTGCGTACAAAATATGTACTCTATTGGATAAATATCACATATTAAAAATTCTTCACATACTTTAGGCCCTTCGGCTATGAATTTGTTATATTTTTGTCTGTATTTATGTAGGTGCAATGAAACCACATACTTTACTAATTGATTAGTTAATAACATTTGAAAATTTTCTCAAATATAGAATCCTCCAAGCCCCTGCTTAGATTATTTCTAATAATATTTACGATAACTTCTTTTACAGCTTGTACAGATCTGTCCAAAAGATTAGCCGCTGATCAATTCATCTTGCATGATATACAAATAGAAATCGTCAATAGCAGCCAGGTGAAACATAGCATGGAACTTAAGGACGAACTGAAGAAAATATTAAGACAGAAACCTGTTAAAAGAAAAAGACGTAGAAAGAACTACTACTACAAATTCAAAGATAAGGATGATCTGCCATGGATAAAGCGGTGGAAAAAAAAGAAAAGAGCCATTGCGCCCACTTTTCTAAATCTAGAGCTTAATCAAAGTACGGAAGAAGACATTGTAAATTATCTCAGAAATAAAAAAGGGTACTATAAAGCACAGGCCTCTCATGATGTAAAGTATGATAATAAAAAAGCCGTAGTTACCTACAAGGTAACTCCTGGGCCTAGGTACGAAATCAACAAAATAGAGTACTTCACAAAAGACTCACTGATAGTTGATGAAATTGCAGAAGTAACAATTAACAGTCTTATCAAAGAAGGCTCTCCTATTGACGCCTATACATTTGAGCTTGAAAAACAAAGAATCGTATCCGAAATGCAAAATCGTGGGTATGCAGACTTCAATGCTAAGTTCATAGAAATACAAGGCGACAGTTCAAGTCTTAATAATAAATGGGATCTGTTTATTGAGATACTCCCTTCTACAATAGGTGATGATCATACAAAATATACAATAGGAGACATAGATATTTATACAGACTACTATCAGAATCAACGAGCGGAGGTCTTAACTACGGAGGACTTATACAATAAGAGGTTTCATAAGGAATCAGAAGACTTTTTTGTAAGGCCACAATTGATCGATACTAAAATTTATTTAAACACAGGAGATCCATATAACGCAGATAACTACTACAAGACTGTAAAGAAGTTCCTCAGTCTGGGCACATACAGATTTGCTAAAGTATCCCCTGTAATAAGTAACTCGGCAGACACAATAATCGACTATAAAATATTTCTAACGCCGTTTGACAAGAGATGGATACTAGACGTAGGAGCTGAGACTTTTTTCTCAAGTGATCAACAATTTTCAAACCTATTGGGTTTTCTAGCAAGAGGTGGAATAGAAAACAGAAATGCTTTTAAAGGGTCGGAAAAATTTAAACTCTCTCTCGAATCAGGTGTTGAATTAGGCGAACCTATCTCAACCCCGATGGCCGGCCCTCTACTAGAAGTAAGAACATTTTCCTTTGGGATCAATTCTTCTTTAGAATTCCCTGCACTGACCAAGCGAATGAATATTCTGTGGCTCATGAATCGTTTTAAACTTATAAAAGATGAAACATTTAATAAGCTGAAGAACGATGCTTCTAGTACATTAAATTTCGGTGCTAATTTTCTTGATTCTAAAGATTTATATAAAACACAAACCATCAATGCCAGATATGGCTATGCCTATAATATTAGCAAAAGAAGTAGAGTTACGTTTAACCAAATAGGATTGAACTATAGAACTTACTCATTTGAAGGTAACTTTGCAATGAGAGTAAAAGACAATCAAGTATTGAGTAATAGCTTTACTAATTCGCTTTTTACGGGACTATTATTTAATGATCTGACACATTACTACGAAACGAAAAGACCTAACAAATCTAATTTTGTATCCATTAGTCTATTGGAAATATCTGGACTAGAAGTATATGCTGCAAACCAACTTGTTAACACAATTTCTGATGATAATACATGGATGGTTGCTGATTCCATTGAGTTTGAAAAATTGGTTAAATTACAAATAGATGGTAGGTGGTACTCCAAGAAAAATCAATTGGGACAATTGGTAACCAGATTAAAAACAGGAGTAGTCGTTCCATATGGTGATGACCAAACGGTTTCTTTTATAAAGCAATTTTTTGTAGGTGGTCCTAATAGTATAAGAGGATGGAAACCGATGGAACTCAGTCCTGGAACATATTCTTACCAAAGAGACAATCCGCAAGATTCTGTACTATTTCAGCGTGGAGAAGTACTGCTAGAATTCAATGCTGAGTATAGATTTGACTTATTATGGTTGATGGAAGGTGCCTTGTTTATAGATGGCGGTAACATATGGACGCTTTCTGATGGCACTAGGCCCGGTTCACAATTCAGTTTAGATTTTTTCAACCAGTTTGCCTTGGGTTATGGTTATGGTATAAGGTTTGACTTTAACTATTTTAACATAAGATTTGATGCAGGTTTCAAACTCAAACATCCTGCATTTAACCCAGATCCTAATTCCAGTAAACTGTGGGTGGGCCCGAGTGGGCAAGGTGTCTTAGGAAATCTCAACATTGCTGTTAACTACCCTTTCTAGATAGTCTTACAACTTAGTGCCTAGTATATCAATAATAAATAGCCAACAGAACCGATAGTCATAAGAGATAATATCAATATGTTAATGACAGACCAAATCCTAATTGCTTATTATTATATGTCGGCATAATAACTCCTGAAATAGATTCTTTGTTTTTAAAAACATGTCTTCTGATCCAGGGTTGTAGTTTGTAAGCCAGTTTGGTACTAAGAATACCAACACCAGCCCCAGCGATGACATCACTTAGCCAATGTTTATTATTTGACATTCTTAAAAAACCTGTTGCTCCTGCTACTGTATAACCAATAATTCCATAAGCAATAGATACATCTCTATATTCTTGAAATAGAAACTCTGCACCCATAAATGCAGTAGCTGTATGACCAGAGGGAAAAGCATTAAGCGCTGATCGATCAGGTCGTTCTCTTTTTGTAAGCGTCTTTCCTGTAGATACCATTGTTTGTAATAATACTACAGCAGTGCCTAATATTATTGTTCTGTCCTTAAAATTATGTTTGCCCTTAATTCCTATAGCATTCATACTATAGACCGCTGCAAAGGATAAATACTGCAGATAGTTATCAACCTGTGTATTATCAGTAAAACGGTTATTCAACCTTTCTTGTATATCAAAATCAAAATCTCTTAACTTATTGCTGCCTAGCGTCATCATCCCATAACCTATCATAGCTGATGGTATCACATAGGACTTAAACTTGGTATTTGGTATATCATCGGGAATTGTATCAGTGGTACTGCTACAATATATAGGAGAAGTAATACACAAAAGTAATACTGCAATATATATTTTCATCTTATAAAGTTAAGGTGAATTATTTTTTCACATGAACTAAATATCTTATTTCTTAAACAATGTCGCTCTTCCATATTTACTACAGATAGGACAGCTAGCTGGATCATGTCCTCTCGCTGGACAATACTCACGTCCAAAGAAAATTATCTGAAGATGCAGCTTATTCCAAATTTCTTCAGGAAACAATTTCTTTAGATCTTTCTCTGTTTTATCCACGTTTTTTCCTGTGCTTAATTTCCATCTATAAGCCAATCTGTGAATATGTGTATCCACAGGAAATGCGGGTACACCAAATGCTTGAGACATGACAACACTGGCTGTCTTATGCCCCACTCCAGGAAGCGCCTCTAAGCTCTCAAAACTTTGAGGTACAATGCCTTCGTGCTCATCCAGTAATATATGTGACAACTGATGTATGGCTTTGGATTTTCTTGGACTCAATCCACACGGTCTTATTATAGCTCTTATATCATCTGGATCAAGTTTTATCATTTCCTGAGGCGTATCTGCTGCTGCAAATAGTGCTGGTGTAACCAGGTTAACTCTCTTATCTGTGCATTGTGCCGAAAGTAAAACAGCAATCAGAAGTGTATAAGGATCCTTGTGATCTAGCGGAATAGGAACAACCGCATATAGGTCTTCCAATATTCCTGTAATATCAAGCGCAATTTCTTTTTTAGTCATATTAATTCGACGCTTGAAGAAATGCCATCGTATCTATTCCATCCGCATAATCATTAAGTGAGGGGATCTGAGCTTCTCCAAACGGAAAAACTTTAATACCAGGTAGTTCAATATCTGAAACAACGCATTGGATCTCGTCTTGATGTAATCGCAACTCTTCCGCTAATTTAATCGGATCAGTATAATATTCATAATGAACTGTGGCAATCCGAGAAGCAATATCTTTATTAGGTCTCATTATCAACACATCATCCGTGTAGAATTCTTCTTTGTTCATCAAGTACAATGCATAGGTGTAATCGTAATTATTCTTGTACTTATTGTGATTAATGACTTCTTTAAAACTGGTAAGCGATTTATAGAATGTGTCTAATTCAACACCTTCTTCCATATACAGTTTAGATATATTTCTGCAGCCCAATCCAAAATAGTTAAACAAATCGTTTCCTATAGGTGACAACGATTCTATTGTACTCTGCTTAGAAATTACGCCAACACCTGATCTGTTTTTTCTAATAATATGAGGTACAGCGCCAAAGTATTTTTCAAAATATTTAGATGTCGTATCACTCCCTGTCGCAATAACCGCATCATAGCTTTCTAGCCTTTCTATGATATTGATATAGTTTTCTATACCGCTATCAATATCTGACATTATAGAAACCAGATACGTAAATAAGACAGCGTCTCTATCAGACAGTTTCACTTGACTTATATGCCCTGAAATAAAACAACAAAGGAAATCATGAAAGCCTACAAGCGGAATATTACCCGCCATGACAATTCCAATTTTCTTGGACGTGGATTCCTTGATCTTATATTTCTCAGCCCATGCTTCCAATAAAGATCGGTCTAAAAAATGTTTTCTTACATTATTGACCGCAGCGATAACGTTATCATGTGAAAACCATGGGTTATGTGCCTCAGTACTTCTGAGTACATTATCTGGAATCCCTTCTTCTAATCGCTTACCTAGCTTCACTAGTAAGTCTATTCTCTCTGCAAGTTTCACGATTAGAGTTTTTGTTTTTGATGCGTAACGTAGTGTTCCCATTTATCTAATACCGCCTGCATCTCCGTAGGTAACTCTGTATCAAACTTCATGTATTCTTTAGTCGTAGGATGTATAAAACCTAATGACTTGGCATGTAGGGCTTGTCGCGGTAGTATATCAAAACAGTTTTTGACAAACATTTTATAATTGGTAAATACCGTTCCTTTTCTTATTCTGTCCCCATCATACTTATCATCATTAAAGATGGGGTTATTATTATCTGAGAAATGCACTCTAATCTGATGGGTTCTTCCTGTTTCCAATTTACATTGCACAAGAGAAACATAATAGTATGATCGCAATACCTCATAATGCGTGACAGCAGGTTTTCCGATACCAGAATCCTCATCAAAGACTTGCATCTTGGTTCTAGAAGACGTACTTCTCCCAATACTTCCCGTTATAGACCCTTTTTCTGGTTCTGGTGTTCCCCAAACAATAGCTTGATATTCTCTATCTATACTGTGATCAAAGAATTGCTTGGACAGACTACTCATCGCCTCATCTGTCTTAGCTATAACGAGTAACCCAGATGTGTTTTTATCTATCCGATGCACCAGATATGGTCTATCAAGGTCGTTACCAGGCAATACTGGTCCTTTCATAGAATTTATATAATGTACTAATCCGTTTACCAATGTACCTGTGTAGTTACCTACGCCTGGATGCACCACGAGACCAGCTGGTTTGTATAATACAATAAGGTCATCATCTTCATATCTTATGTCCAGATCCATTTCTTCTGGCTGTGCATACGTCCTTTCTTTGGGTTCTGTATCGAGTACGATAGTAACAATGTCATGTGGCCTTACCTTATAGTTAGGATTGACCTCTTTATCATTTATGAGCACTTCGCCATTCTGGATACCCGCTTGTATCTTACTTCGTGATAACTTCTCTAATCGGCCCATAAGGAATTTATCGAGTCGCAGCGGAGCCTGGTTTCCATCAACAATAATCCGATTATGTTCAAACTTTTGAACGGACTCATCCGTTACGATATCTTTCTCTTCTGTACTCATTTGCTTATAATCGTTATTAAAAATGGAGGTATAATTACCATTTACTCAAAAATATATCCTACTCCCAATTGCAAGTTGAGATAAGTGACTGTACTTGTTACTCTATTAAAATTATCTATTGTATTAGGTAGTTCTGAGTTATTTTCTACAAGATAAGTAGATGCCGTACCACTCATAATATTAGTCTTAAAACTTATTAACAGCCCTTCATAGATAGCATATGAAAATCCTAAGCCAACTCCATATGCCAAACCGAGGTCAAACTCGTCTAGGTTATTAGATTCAAATGATTGTCCGTTTTCAAAAAAGGTTTCTGTTGTTTCTGAAAACAAAAACTGGGGACCTAATTTTGCTTCAATAAATGGTTCTAAAGCACCAAAATAGACACTGAAATAATATCTGTATTGCGCCAAAGCATTAATAATATTAGAAGTCGTGTTTAAGGCAGAGCTAGTAGGTGAACCGATGAAGGCATTACTGAAATCTGAACCTAAGCGTAAGTATTCAATTTGTCCTCCTACAAAACTATAACTAGACTCTATATCTCTCTGTCTAAGGTAAGAAAGAGAAAATCCAGTTAAGTTCTTATCTCCTATGTTATCACTGAAGCTGCCGATAGGAAAAGTCGGATTGATCGTAAATTCTATATTATTAACAAGAAAGTCACCAGCTACCTCTTCCTCTTCTTGTGCATATGAAACGCATACAAAAAGCATGAAAACCAAAAACATAATAAACCTGCTCATAGAAACATAATTATATTGTAAAATAACCTGACGGATTATAGTCAAAGTATAATATGACATTGGACAAAGGTAACTATATTGCTTCTATTATACCATGTTACAATTATCATCTGATGAAACTATCAATAGATACCCTCTGTGTTAAGGAAAAAGAAATAAATACAAGCGGAGAAGCCCATATACTCCCATTGCAAGCTACGACGGCTTATTCTTATAAGACAATACAAGACTCCATAGATGTATTCACTGGAAACGCTACTGGACATGTATACAGCAGATACGGCAACCCTACTGTGAACGCTGTAGAAGATAAACTGGCCAAAATGGAGTCTAACGGAACTGCTTTAACGCCATTCTGTATCTTAACAAGCTCTGGAATGTCCGCTATATCAACATTATGTCTGAGTTTATTACAACCTGGAGATGCACTCCTTACCCAAGGAAATCTCTATGGCGGTACAACTGAGGTACTAAAGAAGGTAGTTCAAAAAAACAACGTTGAGATTATTATTGCAGACCTTAATAATGCTAATGAGATAGAGGATACTATCAAAAATAAACCTCAGATAAAAGCCATTTATTTTGAAACACCATCTAATCCAACGTTACAAGTTGTAGATATTTCTCAGCTTTCAGCAATAGCTAAGAAACATAATATCACTACGATTATTGATAATACATTCTGTACATTTTATTTGCAACGTCCTATGAGCCTAGGTGTAGACTATGTTATATATTCTACGACTAAATTCTTAAATGGACACGGAAATGCTATTGGCGGTGCTATACTAGGCGCTGATTATAAAAACAAACAACAAGTATGGGAGTATATGAAACTGCTGGGGACCAACACTAACCCCTGGGATGCTTGGCTTTTACATAATGGGATCAAGACGCTATCTGTCAGAATGGATAGACACTGCCAAAATGCACTAGCAATTGCAAATTTTCTTGAAAGCCACCCTAAAGTGAAAAAAGTAAATTATCCCGGGCTACTATCGAACAAAGGTCACAAGGTTGCCACAAAACAAATGTCGCAATACGGCGGTATGTTATCATTTGAAATAGATGGAAACTTGGATGATGCTAAGACATTTATGGACAAGACGCAATTGTGTACCATTGCAGCAACTCTAGGGAATGTAGACACCTTACTACTCCACCCTGCGACTTCCTCTCACCTTAACATATCTCCTGATCAAAGGTTGGCTCATGGGGTAACAGATGGACTCATTAGAGTAAGTGTAGGCATAGAAAATGTTGACGACCTCATTGCAGATATGAAGCATGCACTGGATCTAATTTAAGTTAATATCTGCAACGTTTTAGCTTAAGTTAGACCGCTCACCTAATTCTACGACTCTTAGATTTTCGATCTTACTGTTATTACAATCAAACAACAATATGGTTCTTACATTGTGGTTTCCTACCATTCCACAGGCACCTGGATTCATATGAATAAGGTCTAGCTGCTTATCTCTCACAACTTTACATATATGACTATGTCCACATATGTAAATGTCTGGCTTATTTTCTACTAATAATTGCTTGACTCTTTTGGTATATCTTCCTGGGTACCCGCCGATATGCGTTATAAATACTTTTACGCCTTCGCATTCAAATGAATTATTGAGTGGGAAAATTACTCTTACATCAGTATCATCAATGTTCCCATAAACGCCACGCAGTTCTTTACCTAGTTTTTCAAGGTCATGAATCACATGAACTAGTCCGATATCTCCTGCATGCCATATTTCGTCTACGTCTTTAAGATGTTCAACCACATCTTCGCCTAGGTGGCTATGGGTATCAGATATTAATGCTATTTTTTTCAATTGTGATATTTTAAGTTATCAACTATAGTTTCAAAATTACTATTTCTTCTAAGTCCATTCTTAATATTAACATAAGTCCCTAAACAAAAAACGCCAGCACATGATTACTCATGGCTGGCATTCGATTACATTAAAAACACATTTATTTTAAAAGAATCATTTTCTTAGTATGACTCGATGTTTGATTTTCTAATCTGTAGATGAGTACACCTGAAGTGTTAAGTTCACCGGCGTTAATTTCGAATTGGTTAATTCCTTTTTTGAAACTTCCATTCTCTTGATACAACAATTTTCCATTTGCATCAAAAACAGTCAAAGTAACATCTTGCGCTGTAGGTAATGAAAAAGCAATATTAGTAAGTTCGTTAAACGGGTTAGGCTCATTCTGGAATACTTCCATCTCGCCAGCAACCTCTACTTTATGATTTGTTACAACAAAATTGATATCTAGAATGCTGTTATCCATTGCGTATGCTTCAGATGATAACACCTCAGAATTAATTGTAAACATATCTTGTATGTTACCCGTATTTCTTGATTCGAAATATACTGTAAACAATAAGTCACCTTCGTTAAGCTCAGTACCACTTATGTCACTGTAACTAACCGTAATAACACCTGAGTGATTATTAAGTAGCGCAAAATTATCTTCAGATATATTTAAGTTACCTGAATCTAATCCTTGAAACACTAAGTTCTCGTGATCAAAATCCATTGAAAATTGTAGTCCTGACATATCCATATCTGACTCCAATATGATAGGTACTGCTACCAACTCACCAGAAACAAATTCTGTATTCTGTGTACTTAAAAATACGTTATCTCTAGATCTAGAAGCTACTTTTTGGCTCTTAGCACTCATCACTACACTGTTGTTAACATCACCAACTTTGACACCTATAAAATCAATATCCATATCCGTACCATGCAGATCAGCTTTCATTATTTCGTCAGCGTAGTTCCATGGATTAAGTTGAGAAGAAAATTCAAAATTTCTATCTACAAATACCCAAGACTCGTTCTGTGGTAATTCTGTATATACACCTAGTATTAACTTTCTCAACTGAATAAGGTCTAATCCATTAACTTTCTGATCATTGTTAATATCTGCAGCTATTATTTTATAAGGTGAGTCTAGTTGAGTAATGCCTAGTATGTGTCTTTGTATATGAACAAGGTCTAATGTAGATACACCATTGAGATCATCAACATCCCTATGTGGTGTAACCATATAATCACTGTAATATTCTACATTGTTAAATGCATACAAACCAATCTGTGATGTTAACTTAGAAGATACATCACTGTTATTCATATTTCCAAGATCAACTTCAACATCTTGTACAGCTTCCTCGTTCTCTGTAGTAATATTTCCACCTAATGTTGCCATTGAGCCAACATCTGTACATAAGTTTCTTGTATCCTGTAGGTCTAATATAACTGTACATGACTCATAGTCCAAACTTTCATCTACTACATATACTGTAAGTGGAATAGAAGCACCTACGCCATTAGTGATATCACTACAAGTGAATGTCCTAAAAGTCTCTGGGTAAGATGCCGTACCTGGTTCAGCAAAAGAAAATACTAATGTATCTAAACCGGAACAACCACCTTGACTCTTAAGGTTGAAATCTGATGCCCAAACTATTGCTTCACTATCTTCATTCAATGTCCATGTTATAGAAGCTAGACATATTGGTAGAGGCGGCGCATCTCCTTTTATTTCAAAAGTGTATTTACAGCTTGATTCTTCACCACCACATTCATTATTAGCAAAAAATGTAATCATGTGAGTTCCTACTGAATGATTGCCTGTGTATTCAATGCCTGATCCTGAACTGTCAACATTACCGTCAGAGTTAAGGTCTAGTTCGTATCTAACATTTAGCTCTGAACATGAGTTAGTTACATTAGCCGTTATCTGTACATCTGCTTTACAAGTTACGCCTTCTGCAGAAATAGCTAATGACGCCGTAGGACAAGTAAACTCAGGTGTTGAAGTATTATTTATTGTTAATTGTTGTGTTCCTGTAAGTATATGTTCACTAGGATTATCTGGGTTAAATCTGCACCAATCTATTATCGTCCATGTTCTTACAATTGTATAACAAGATCCTCCAAAATTTGTAAATAATCTATCTGAATCAACAAAACCAATCGCAATATTAGAACAACCCATTTGATTTCGCTCTACTGGGTAACCTGTCTGATCTGGGTCTATAGATTCGTTAGAATTACATACATCTATTGTCTTATCTGTAGGGAAAGTATAATCATCTGCAGTAAGCAAGTTGGCTGCTCCAGTTGTAGGTAATAACGTTATGGTTTGAATACATTCCTCTAACTCAAGGTTGGAAATCGTACTCATCACGATAATTGTTCTTATTACAGTTCCCGTATTACAATCTACATTGAAGTCATCTAGATTAAAATCATCTGAACCTACTCTAAATGATACGCTACAACCATCAACACCAGATATAGTTCCTAACTGAGATACATCTGTATAGTCATCATCACATGTTAAGTTAACTGTTGTCGCAGGACAACTTATCACTGGAAATCCTCCAGCATCATTGACACATACCCTACTGATGCAAGTACTTGAATTATCAGTATCATCAAATATTTTCAATTCTACATTAAGTGTATCTCCTAAATCGTTACAGCAAAACTGGATGTCAGATCCAAAACTAGAATCACTCGTTCCTGGGCATGTTCCTCCAAGTCTTCTTACTTCATATTCTGTTACTGAACCACATGGATCAAAACTACCATCATCAAATACTTCAGCTCTTACATCTACTTTCCCTTCTGTATTAAGAGATACTTTAGTGAAGCCTTCACATATTGCAATAGGCGCATTATTGTCAGTAACTTCTATTTCAAAGAAACAACAGTTAGTGAAATCAGCTGGATCTTCCCCTTCGTTTGTATTAATTGTCGCACCGTTACCACAGTCATCTTCCCAGCAATATCTTACCCAAGCTGCTCTCTCTATAGTTTGAGGAATTGTATAAGTACTATCTGCTCCTATACTAATATCTTTATAAGGACCTACTGCAGGTTGATCAGTACCTGCAATTGCAGATAAATATGAAACTGTCAACTTAAGTGGAAAAGAACAATCTAATGGTGTAATAGGTGCTGTTGTAGAATCGATTATTCCATATGGGTCTACTTTTACATCAGCGGCAAAACAATCAAAAGAATTAGAAGGAATAGAAAGCGCAACTTGGCCTCTGGCAAACGTAGTTCCATCTGCTCTTACACATAATGATACAGGTGAAGCGGAGTCAATTATCTTAATAACTTGTCCTCTTTGTTTAGTCTCTCCTGTACACCAATCTACAACTAACCAGTCTCTGATAAATTTATTCTGTACCCCACAAGGTTGTGAGCTAGCGATATCCGTAAACGTAAACATAATGTTGCCGCAATTCAATCCTGTAGGATATCCTGTTACTTCAGGTTCTAGTGAAGGGTATGCGTTGCATTCATCTACTTCAAGACTTCTAATAAAATTAGCTGGAAACGTTACCGTTTCTAAGTCTTGCCTTAGTACTCTGATCAATTGTTTACATGTTGTAGCATTTCCTCTATTGTCTCTCGCTAACCATGTTCTCGTAATAAGCGCAGAATATTCACCTGTACAAGATGGCATTGATTCATCTTCGAACGTTGGCGCTCCAGCCATGCTACATGTGCTTACAAGTGTAGGTGTTAGAATACCTGAACCAAATGGTACATCTACTTGTACGTTATTAGATAAGTCTTCACAACTTATAGTCGCTGATCCGAAACCGTAAGGCTCAGCAGTTGTCTGCACAGCACAATTATCAAATTTAGGACCTATCTTATCTTCGATATTCAAATATCCCCAGCAGTTAAGACCACAAGGATCTAGTGATACTGAAGCCTTGATACGTGTATTCACATAAGTATCACCTATAGTTGTACCTGGAATCAGGTTACCTTGCTCATCTCTCAATGTTATAGAGAAATCAGATTCTTGGAATCCAAAAAGTGAGCTCTGTAACACAAGTGCTACAGTTATTTCAGCTTCACATGATTCGTTAGTAGATACATTTACTGATCCATTACAAGACAGACTTACTTGGCTACAATCTTGGGCATTCATTATGCCTGAGATCATACACATGCCTACCACATATAGCATGACGTGCCATAGTGAGGATTTAAGGCTTACCATTCTCTTTTTAAGGGATTGTTTCATATCCGTTGAAGGTGTTGGTGTTATAATATTTATTTGATTTGACATCTTTTCTTCTTTAGGGTTGTGAATTAGGTTATCTCAATACGATCATCTTCTTAGTAGAAGTGTGATTGTCTGATGAGATCTGGTAGTATAATACCCCAGTCGCACCTAGTTCATTTCCTAGTAATTTGAATTGGTTATATCCGGAGATAAACCTTTGTTCATCTTGATAAATAACTTTACCGCTTATATCTGTAACAACTAATTGTACATCACTCTCACTAGGAATAGTGAATCCAATTACTGTTTCTTGCTTGAATGGATTAGGAATATTTTG
>JALZVB010000270.1 GCA_023300835.1 Saprospiraceae bacterium
TGCTTCTCCATCTACGTTGTTCTCTCCTAGTATCAATACATCCGCTTTGATATGACTTTTGTGGTAAGCTGTTGTCTGACCCATAAATCCCTTTACTGTTCTTGTATGGTTCTGCGTTAACATCGCTGGAATAGGATCCCACTTTGCAGAAAAATCAAACAGCGTGAAATAATCTGTTTCTGGGGTAACCTTTCTTTTTCTATGGTCTATTGTCGAGTACTCATACTCAAGCGGATTTTCTACGAGTTCAAATTCTTTAAATGCAAATGTCGCATCAAAATTCATTCTTTCGTCTACATTTTTTTCTGCGCCATCTCCATCATAGATTTCAGCACAGATATCCATTCCATCACAGGCTAATGCTATGTCATAAGTATCTGTCGCAGAACACATCGCAAACATAAATCCACCACCAATAACATACTCTCTTATCTTTTTGGTGACAGCCAATTTTAATTCAGATACTTTCTTGAAACCTAAGCTTGTAGATAGTTCTTCCATTTTGGCTTGATTGGCTTTATACCATGGCTTTGTCCCTTGAGACTGATAGAACTTGCCATATTGACCTGTAAAATCCTCGTGGTGTAAGTGCAACCAATCATACTGCGCCAGCTTATCATCAAGGACCTCTCTGTCATAAATAGTTTCGTATGGAATCTCAGCATAGGTGAGTACCATTGTTACGGCATCATCCCAGGGTTGTACTTTCTCCCCTTTAGCGTTGAAGTCTGGTGTATACACGGCGATCTTAGGAGACTTTTCCAGTTTAATCGTTTCTTGATTCTTTCCGGGGTCAGCTATTTCTTTTCTCATAGTTGCCCACTGCCCATCAGATATGACTTTATAAGAAACACCTCTGGTTTTACATTCTTTTACGATTCTATCACTATACGTAAATGCAAAACTGCCCCCTTCATAATTAAGTAACCAATAAGCTTCTACCCCATTTTCTATGACCCAAAAGGTTATTCCATAGGCTTTGAGGTGGTCTTTCTGCGTATTGTGCTCCATCGGTATAAAAATCATAGAAGCCTTAAGACAAAAAGTCAAAAGAAGACAACTGAACAGTGTAATAAGTCGTTTCATAGTTCTAATGTGTTAATAGCAATAAAGATAGCACTTATTGGATAACGATCAGGTGTATGAGATGGTTTGTGATATCTAAGAATTACGTATTTGTTAACTAATACCACTTACGTTTCAGGATCTCAGTTATATTTCAATTGAAATGCGACAACTTGAAGTAAAAATGGCATTAAACCATGGAATTGGAATCTCAAAGCGGGTAAAAAACAATACATTAGCTGATTAGTTAATATCTATTTCTTTTAGAAAGTCAAGAATTTTGCGATAGTTGGAGAATATAAAAATTTCTTACCCAGGGTATTTTGTAATATTAATTGCTGTAATAGCCGTCTTGTATGCGTTATCACTATACACTAGAGACAAGCGAATAACTGAGAATAAGTCTTGGTTACCTTATGTGTTAGGCTTCTTTAGGTTTTTTAGCGTACTGGGTATTCTTTGGCTATTACTGGCGCCACTGTTCAAGCACTTTATCTCAGAGGAACAAAAACCACTTGTCCTTATCACTCAAGACAGAAGTGGATCTATACAGGCCACAACTGATGCCGCAATTATAGAAAAAGTTCAGAATGGATTGGGTCAGCTAGGAGCTACACCAGACAGTCCTTATGAAATACAATCTATATACTTCGGAGAAAATATAACTACGGGATCAACCGATTCTATCAACTCAGAAAGCACCAATATATCCAAACCACTAGAGTATATCGCCGATTCTTATAAAGGACAGAATCTCGCAGCCATAATACTCGCCACTGATGGGATCTACAACGAAGGCAAAAATCCACTCTATGTTGACCTGCAATCTACCGTTCCTATCTATACCGTACCGATGGGTGACACGACAATACGTACTGATCTACTTATAAAAAACGTATTGCATAACCGTGTAGCTTATCTCAATGATAAGTTTATCATAGAAACAGATGTGCAAGCATATAACTCAAAAGGTGCAAGAAGCCAATTAACCTTGTACAAATACACAGGTTCTAAAAAGACAAAAATAGACTCTAAATCTATAGTCATTGACTCGGATAATTTCTTTAAATCTTATCAATTTGAATTGTCAGCAGATCAAGTGGGTAACGTAAAATATGTTGTAGAAGCCGCTAGAATAAACAATGAAGTAAGCTCAGCAAATAACAGCCGGAATATATATCTAGAAGTGCTAGACGCTAGACAGAAAATACTACTCGTTTCACATGCTACACATCCAGATATTAAGGCTATCAAGCAAATTGTAACGAATAATAAAAATTACGAAATAGAAATCAAGCATGGCAAAAATGCGCCATCTACCATAGGCAAATACGACATAGTCATAATGCATAATTTGCCAAGTGTAAAGTATCCAGTAAGTGGTTTATTAAATGAGATTGAAAAATCTAAAAAGCCAGTATTCTATGTTATCGGTGCTGAGACCAATATTACATCATTGAATAGTCATCAAGATATTGTAAAAATAAAAGGTAGCAATAAAAGCCTCAACAGCATAACCCCGCTAGTTAAGAGAGACTTTAATCTATTCACGATGAGTGACAACTTGATTAACCATCTGCAACAATACGTTCCTCTTAAGGTGCCTTTCGGCGAATACACAACACAACCAACAGCAAAAGTCCTCCTTAATCAAAAGATAGGTACAGTAGATACGGATTATCCATTGTTGGCTTATTCTGATGTCAACAATCACAAGCAAGCCATACTTACCGGCGAAGGCATATGGAGATGGCGCCTATACGAATATCAAGAATATACAGATCATAAAATAACCGAAGAACTCATAAGCAAGACCTTACAATTCATATCTAAGAAAGAAGATAAAAGACAGTACAGGGCTTATGTAAGTAAAAACAGTTTCAAAGAGAATGAGAACATCCTATTTGATGCCCAACTCTATAATGAAAACTATGAAGCTATAAATACCCCAGGTGCTAATCTCGTTATATCAAACAGTAGTGGAGAAAAGTTTGACTATAGCCTCTCTAAGCAGAATAACATCTACTTTCTTGATGCGGGAAGATTCAAAGAAGGCAATTATACCTTCACTTCAGCGACACAGTATAACGGTAAGAAATTAACGGCTTATGGCAAATTCAATGTTCAGTCTATTATAAAAGAGCAATACGATATTACTGCCAAACATGACATGCTGTTCAATTTATCCGAAGAGAGTGGCGGTAAGGTTATCTATCCACATGACCTCAATCAATTAGAGGAAATATTAGCGAGTAGTAAAAATATGAAATCTATTATCTATCAGTCTGCGCAGACAACGCCGATGCTTAATTTTAGATGGTTTCTGGGATTGCTTATTCTTTTTCTAGCTTTGGAATGGATTCTTAGAAGGTATTTCGGGAATTATTAAGTCTAATATTACATTAGGCTAATGTCAGTATAAGTACTGAAACAGTCAAACTAATAATAAGTAAACAATAAACGCATAAATAGTAAATATGAGAGGTCTAATGAGATTGTTGATAATGTTCGGTCCTATGTTGTTCCGTCAATTTCAAAAATATCAAAGAAAAGGTCAACGCAACAGCGGCAAACTTGCTACACCACAAGATGATTATAATAGAAGGTCACAGCAACAGCAGCAACAACAACCTGCTGCTAGAAACAACAGAGAATATGATTCTCGCCACAGCAATGATCAACGTCGTAATAATCAGCCCATTAATGATCGACAAGGCAATGATCAATATGAAGGTCGCAAGAGAGTAAATAGATCTCAACAAACACCTCTTAAGCCAGAAAAGTCACTGGAGGAAAAACAATTTGATCTTAAGGATGAAGAAATTATGTTGGATAATAATGATCTCAAACATTTTGATAAAAACAAAAAAACAGACTATACAGCGAAGAAAAAGAAAATTCAACCTTTAATAGAGAAGAATTCAAAGTCTGAGCCTAAGTTTGGTGACAACAATCCACTCGATGAAGATCAAATAAACAAGCCTAAAGAGGATGGCGGATTCAAATTGAGGGATTTGTTTTTGGAGAAAGATGAGTAGACCCTTTTTCTTTTCTAAAAGAGTTCTATATTTGCACTCCGTTCGAAAGATGAATGGCTAAAAAAACAAAAGAATACCAGCTAATTACTGGTTCTAAGATAAATACATCGCGGAGTGGAGCAGTTGGTAGCTCGTCGGGCTCATAACCCGAAGGTCGTAGGTTCAAGTCCTGCCTCCGCTACTATAACCCCTGTAAGTCATTGATTTACAGGGGTTTTCTTTTTCATTATCACTAAAATCAGGACTTCATAGGACGTAATGTAAAGCGTCAACTACATCCTATTAATATTATAATTCAGCATAGTATATGCTAAAAATAGCCTACTCTGATGTCTACAAATATGACCTTCCTCAAGGGCATAGATTTCCTATGATTAAGTATGAATTATTACCAGAACAACTATTGTATGAAGGGACTGTATCTAAAGATAACTTTTTTGAACCAGGTAAGCTAACTCATGATCAATTACTTACAACCCATACGGCCACCTATCTTGACAAACTAAACAACCTAAGTCTTAATAGAAAAGAAATAAGAAACATTGGTTTCCCTGTCCAAAAATCACTCATAGAAAGAGGGAAAATCATTTCATCTGGGACGTATGAGTGCGCCATGTATGCATTACAATATGGCGTCAGTATGAATATTGCAGGAGGGACACATCACTCCTATGCAGACAGAGGAGAAGGATTCTGCATATACAATGACATGGCTCTTGCTTCTAACTTACTCATGTCGTCAGCGCAAGTAAAACAGGTATTATTTATTGATCTAGATGTACATCAGGGGAATGGGAATGCACATATATTCAGAGATAGCCCTAGTGTTTATACATTCAGTATGCACGGAGCTAATAACTATCCCCTCAGGAAAGAAAAATCTGATATGGATATCGGAGTACCGGATAAGATAGAAGATGATGCGTATCTTGCGATATTAAAGAGAACACTACCTTATTTGTTTGATACAGTACAACCTGAGGTTGTGTTTTATTTAGCTGGTGTAGATGTATTGGAATCTGATAAACTGGGTAGACTGAAACTAACTAAAAAAGGCTGCTCAGCTAGAGATAAAATGGTTCTAGATTTGTGTAAACTAAATAGTGTCCCTGTTGTAGTTACAATGGGAGGCGGTTATTCTGAGCGGCTAGCAGATATTATAGATGCACATGCCAATACCTATAGGATTGCCCAGTCTATATTTTTTTGATAATACTTGTAAATTAGAATGTTCGAGAAATATAAGTACATCAATGTTATTTTACCCTTGGCTATACCTAAGGCCTATAGTTATCGTGTGCCTGAGGAGTTTTGGGAAGATATCCAGTTTGGTGTCCGTGTAGAAGTACCACTACGTAACAAGCTATTGTCTGGAATTCTTTTAGAAGAAATAGAAAAACCAGGTGGGTTACACCAACTCAAAAGCATAAGAGCTGTAATCGATACCACACCAATAATAAATCCATTCCAATATAAGCTCTGGAAATGGATGTCAAGCTATTACCTCACAACCATAGGAGAGGTAATGAATATAGCTTTACCATCTGGATTGAAACTCAATAGCGAAACAAAGTTAATTTCTAACTTCCATATAGATGATATAGAACTAGAACTAAATGACAAAGAGTATTTATTAGCAGAAGCTATTTCAATACACAAAGAACTTAGTATTTCTCAAGCTCAAGATATACTGCAACAGAAAACAGTTTATCCATATATAAAGTCTCTTTTAGAAAAAGAAATTCTAGTTGTCAAAGAAGAACTGAAGTCTGGATTCAAAGTTAAAAAAGCAGACTTTATTAAACTTCCTAAATCTCTGGAAACTCAAGATGCTCTTAACGAAGCTTTCCAAAAAATCACTCGTTCAGGAAAACAAACTAAGGCATTGTTGGCTTATGTCCAATTATCAAAAAAACAAAAATGGATACCCAAAACAGATATTTACGAGCTGGCACAAGTTGATAATTCTGTTATTAAGGCCCTAGTCAAAAAAGAGATTTTTGAAATAGAAAGCAAAGAGGTAAGTCGTATCTCACGAGAAGTAATAGAACAGAAAGAATTGCCTCTTTTAAATAAATTTCAAGTTCAAGCCAAAAAAGAAATCAATGAAGTCTTATCTGAGAAAGATATCGTCCTCCTATTTGGTGTAACAGGTAGTGGAAAGACCCGACTGTACATTGATCTGATAAAAGAAACCATAAAAAAAGGAAAACAAGTCCTTTTTCTAATTCCTGAAATTGCACTTACTACACAGATCGTAGATCGATTGATGACCTTATTCTCTGAGAATATTGGTGTCTATCACAGTAAGATGAACAATAACAATAGAGTAGAATTATGGAATGCTGCGCTTAATGGTAGGCCTTTGATTGTAGGTGCTAGATCGAGTATGTTCCTCCCTTTCTGTAACTTAGGACTGATTGTAGTTGACGAAGAACATGATCCCTCATATAAACAATCTGATCCTGCGCCTAGATACAATGGTCGTGATACCGCATTATATCTTGCCAGACTACATTCCGCTAAGGTGATTCTGGGAACTGCAACGCCTTCATTAGAAACATATTTAAATACAATTAACGGAAAGTTTGGTAAAGTAAGGTTATCAGAAAGACACGGTAAGTCTGAGATGCCAGAGATAGAAGTCATAGATCTAAGAGAACAACACAAGAAAGGACTGATGACTTCTATCTTCAGTAAACCTATGAAAGATGCAATTGAATTAGCGCTTTCAAAAAAAGAACAAGTCCTTATATTTCAGAATCGAAGAGGCTACTCTCCTACCCTACAATGTAAAACCTGTGATTTTCATGCAGGATGTCCCAACTGTGATCTAAGTCTGACAGTACATCAGTTTTATAATGAACTGCGTTGTCATTATTGCAGTTACAAATTGAGACTACCTAAACTGTGTCCGCAGTGTGGATCTGATCATCTAGATAAAATGGGATTTGGAACTGAAAAAATAGAAGAAGAAATAAGACAAATATTTCCTGAAGCAACTGTAGCTAGGATGGATTATGATACGGCAAAAACAAAAAATGCATACGAGAGAATACTATCAAACTTTAGAGAACAAAAAGTAAATATCCTTGTAGGCACCCAGATGATTACCAAAGGACTTGACTTCGATAACATTTCACTTGTAGGTGTTTTGGCTGCTGATAAGATTCTATATTTTCCTGATTTCAAAGCTAATGAGCGAGCTTTTCAATTATTTACACAAGTTGCTGGTAGAGCTGGAAGAAGAGAAAAAAAAGGTAAGGTGATCCTACAAACCTATAATCCGCAACATCCCGTAATTTTAGAAGCACAAACTTATAATTACAAATCATTCTATGATAGAGAACTAGGAGAAAGAAAAAACTTCAAGTATCCGCCGTACTTCAGAATGATTTTAATTATAGTAAAACATACTAAACCAGAGGTCTGTGAAAAAGCAGCTCAAATAATAGCTAAAAACATAAGAAATGAGATTGGGAATCGACTAATTGGCCCTGCTCAACCTGGTATAGCAAGGCTGAGAGGTTACTACCTCCAGCAGATTATTATCAAAATGGAGAAAGATTCTAAAGTTGTAAATCATATAAAATCACTCATATTGAAAACAAAAGGGGATGTTATGCAACTTTCTGGTTTTAAGAGTCTCAGAGTGATCGTTAATGTTGATCCATAAGACAATATGTAAGATATTTGTCATGTTTATTATAGATACGGCTTATTTGTTGTTATCTACATACATAACTCTTAATACCCAAAGAGATAAAACATACCCTTGTTTTAATGTGATTGGTTTACAAAGGACTATTTAATGATCAAAAAGCCATATGTACTTTTAATTCTTTTGATATTAAGTTATCAGAATGGCTACGGTGATTTTGTAAAACTAGATAGCCTGGCTAATAACTATAAAGACCCTGCATATCAGAAAGTACAAGAACTTAAGGAAGAAGTAAATAAGTACATACCCATCTCTGTAGATACAGCAGAATTCATACTCATTGATTATGAAAATAGTATATCGCTATTGAGCGATAAAGATCGAGATTCCGAAATGTGTAGTCTTTGGAAGCTAAAAGGAAAAATCGCATCTGGACGAGGGAGTAATCCAGAAATTAAAGTCTATCAGTCTAAGCATATCGCTTGCCTCTACAACAACAATAAGCTCAAAGAATTAGCACTGCTATATGGCAATATGGCAAAAGAATCTGCCCATAAGGGAGACCTAATTGTTGCTGAAAACTTTATGAATTCTTCTATAAAATTGTATGCTGAACTCAAGGACAGTCTTTCACTAGGTAACAGCCATGGGCGACTTGGTATAATTTCTAACATGAAAGGCGACACTAAAAGTGGATTTAAGTATAATTTCAAAGCTCTAGATATATTTGAAAAATTAAAAGATCATTTTCACATTGCTAAAATTTGTAATAATATAGGTTTGGCTTACAATAGCAACATTGATTACAATAATAAACTGCGTTACTTCGAAAAAGGTTTAGAACATATAGTACTTGTAGATGCTCCTTCAGTGCACTGTTCTTTACTAACGAATATTGCTTCTCTGTACTCAAGCAAAAAAGATTATGACTGTGCAATTGAGTATATATACTTAGGATTAGAGAAATCCCAAATAACAAATGACAAGTTTTCAGAGGCAATACTTAAGCATGACTTAGCTATGGCCTATAATGGTCTAAAACAATACAAAAAAGCTCTTATTTCCATAAATGAGTCAATTATAACCTCTAAAAAAATTAACCAACTTGGAGTGCTTAGTAATTCATATGTATTAAAAAGCCAAATACAAACAGAACTCAATATCTATACAGGTGCTCATCTCTCGAGTCTTGAGAGTTATACCTTATCACAAGAAACAGGTAGTCCAGAAATACAACGAAGAGCTATTGGAGCTCTTTATACGACAAGCTCCAAATTAAAGAAATATGAGAAACTTGCAATTATTCAAAACGATTTTATGGAGGCTACAAATTTTTTGTACCAGAAAAACACAAAAGATGTTGTAGAGTCTATGGAGCTTGAAAAACAGCTTATTGAAGAAAAACTAATACTTGAAAAAGAAAATCTTATCGCATCATCAGAACTAAAGGAACATAAGGCAAATATTAAGATATTGACACTAATGTCCCTTTTGTCTCTTTTTGTTATATGCTCGCTGGCTTTTTTCTTCTATAATTCTATCAAAACAACCTTGTTAATAAAAGCTAAAAACAACGAGATTATAGTATCTAATAAAAAATTAGAAACAGTTAATTCTAAGTTGAATAATTTCACATCAGTAGCAGCGCATGATCTAAAGTCTCCTCTCAGAACGATGTCATCATATACGCAATTGTTGACGATGAGAAATAAGAATAAACTAGAGGAAAAGGATCTTGAGATGTTAAGTTTTGTAAGTACCAGTTCTAAGCAATTAACATCTCTGATCGATGATCTGCTCTCGTTTTCTATGATGAATGACAATCTAGGACCAACAGAGGTCGTAGATGTAAATCAAGTTGTACAAAAAATAAAAAATAACTTGATGGTTAATATCAACGAAGCCAATGCCCAAATTGAAATAATAGGGGAATTAAATAAAGTTGTAGCTCACGAAAATTTACTCACGCAGTTATTTCAAAACCTAATAGCCAACGGTATAAAATTCTCCAAAAAAGACAATGATCCTATCTTGACAATAGAAACTATTAAAGATGATGGTAAAATTATCACCTATGCCGTCAAAGATAATGGCATCGGTATAGCTAAAGAATATCAAGACAAAATTTTCAAGCTATTCAAAAAATTAAACAAGTCTTCAGCTTATGAAGGCAGTGGTATTGGACTTGCGACTTGTAAAAGTATTCTTGAGCACTACGGGCAAAGTATCTGGGTTGAATCTGAAGAAGGAGAAGGAACACAGTTTTATTTTACCTTACCGAAAGATGTTTAAACAATACTTACTTACCCTTAACTACTATTACAATAATATTCGACTCAACCATAAATAATACTTCAAACTAGCATATCTTAGCGTGCATGGAAATGGGTTATATAGATATAAACGTAATTGATGAAACATCTCAGCTTGAGGTCGTGATTTTAGGAACTGCTAAGGATATTGGGAGTCCGTTTAATATTTATGTTAATCCTGAGCAATGGCCAGGGGATTCTGCACCAGCAGAAGATAAAATTACTGACCCTAAGTCTAGGCTGCATCTTATCCATGGGACATTTCCGTTAGAATCAGATCTACGTATTGAGAATAACTGCTTTGCAAGAATATTGGCAAAATATAACGTTGTTGTTTATCAACCTAAAACCCTACCCTCAACCAATCAAATATTTACTAGAGACATAGGGTTTGTAATAGACAATGTCTTTATTAAATCAAATATGGGCGCAGAAGCAAGGCAAAGTGAGTTTTTTGCAATAAGAGATATCGTGGGTAGAATAGGACAAGAAGTATGGTTTCCTCCACAATCTGTAAGAATAGAAGGCGGAGATGTTATGCCTTTTGGTAATAAAATATTTGTTGGGCAGGCTGAAGTAGGATTTGAAAATCTCAGATGCAATAGAACAAATGACAAGGCGATAGAGTATCTACAAAACAAGTTTCCAAAAAAAGAAATCATACCTATATACCTCAAGAAATCAGACAAAGTTCCTCAAGACAATTGCCTGCACCTAGATTGCGCATTTCAACCATTAGGTAACAATGATCACTGTATCATATACGAGGATGGATTTGTAGATAGAGATCAAGCAGATATGTTAATAGAATTATTTGGCGGGCACGAAAATTCTATAAAAATAGATCAAGAGCAGATGTACAATATGAACAGTAACGTTTTCTCTATTAGCCCACAAGTTGTAGTCAGTGGAGAGAATGAATCTGAATTTGGAAAACTCAATAAAGCACTTGAAAACAGAGGTTTTACCGTTGAGAAAATTCCATATTCTGAAACTTCTAAAATGGAAGGGTTACTCAGATGTTCTACCCTACCACTACGCAGAAGATAAATAGCTAAGTAGAAATTATGCTTTCAATGCTTATAATAAAGTTTAAATACTAAACTTTATTATACTCTGGTGAAATCACATCTCTAGAAACGAACAGCTTTTCTTAACTTTCTCTTTTCCTTCTACTTTTGGGCATAAAAAAAACCGAACAGTCTAAGACTATTCGGTTTAATATTATTTTTCTAACTATAATTAGTATTCCCACAAATCATGTTCAAAGTTGAACAGTTCTTGTTTGATTTTTTCTGATTCCAGAAGTCTATCTATACCTTCCTTTTCATAACCATAGTATACATCTTGAACTCTTAAGTCCAGAGGATTAGATTCTTTGAGTACATAACTAGCAAAGTATCGATTTTCAAATAGATCATACCAAGACATTGGTGCGATATCATTATTACCATTCTGGACTCTATGTCTAGAAAAGGGCTCTCTAGCCTCTGGATAATATATCCAGAATAATACCTCAGTATACTTGAACTCACCTGTGTCAGGATCTATTCTATCTAGTATAGGCGCAATAGCCAATATTCTGTTGTTGAATGTAGATAATTCTTTATCAAAATACCAAACCTCTTTGATCCTGAATTTATTGATATCTTCCCAGTTAATCTGATTCTTCACGATCTGAACCTTCTCTTCGTAAGTGTCAGGATCCCAGATAATTGCTGTATCAATTCTATTTAACTTTTGATCTATCTCATCAAAGGTAAGAGGTTCTTTGAAGTCTTCATCTCTAAAAGCCGCAACATCACCATCTTCTACCATTCCCTGAAGAACAGAGAAAAAAGGCTCTTTAGGACTTCTAAAAGCGATATTCATTTTTTCTCTAACATCAATAAGACGCCATACTTTTCTTTCCCATACAACATCAGCTTCTCTTACATGATCATACTCAAGTACGGGAGAATCTTCGACTAAAGTTCTCTTGACAACACCGTCTATATAGATGTCTTCTAGAGGTGTTCCAGATTCTGTTATTATATCCTGCTGTGCATTAATCCCGAAGGCTAAGCAAACTGAAAATAATGTTAATAATATTTTATTCAACATATTACTGATTTATAAAGTCGAAATAATTGGTCTCAGATATTATCTAATGTTAAAGACCATTTGCCCTAAGTCCCTAGCCGCTTTATCTCCAGGACACTTACATTTTATGTTTTCAAAGAAAAACTTATCAGATGGCTTAGCTTTTTTAATTAAAGCAGCTGCTTCACCTACAAATTTACCACCTCTGTTTTCAGCAGCAACGGCATCTTGACGCTTAGCTACTCTTACAATTCTGAAACCACTAATATTACATCTTGCATCAAAATCAAAATTCTCTAATTTAGGATATATCGCCAATTGAGCTTTGAACTCACCTGAACCCATATTTCCACCTTTAGATTGGCCTAACATTGCTACTGGAGTAGGTATTCTTTTTACTCTGAATAATTTCTTGTCTTGTAATCCTGGTGCAGTTACATTAATGTTAGCGTATTCATCCTTTCTTGTAGGTGTAGTAACGGTAACATTAAAAGTACCTTTACCCGTTTTCTTGATGGTTCCTCCACCTTTTCCAGACATATTTACTTTGATACTTTCAGATGATACACCTGCAGCAGAAACTTCTACTGGATTGTCAACACCTATGTAGAATACATTCATCTTAGATGCCGATACGGCTATAGATCTTTCACCTACTTCGTAAGAGAACTCTCTTTTGAAAGTCTGCGTTTTCCCAGATACAGGATCCGTAAGTGTTGCCTTTGCTGTATATTTTTTCTCTCCATTTGATGTAGCTGTAGTTTCATAAACAGCATTACCATCTTTGTTCATGTTGAGCTTCTTGTCATTTACATAGATAGATATTCCAGTTTTAGAATCTGCTCCGGCAGATGCACTTAGGAATAAATCAGTCTTGTATTTTTCACCTTTAATGATATAAGACTTCTCAGGTGCAGATACCACTTGATACTTATCGAGAACAACTGTTGCTCCACCTTTACCAACTTTACCAGCTAGATAGTTCAAGGCAGCAGACTCAGTAGATTTGACATCATTAATATACTTACTGAATAATGGAATAACAGCCTGTAATGGCATATGGTCAAAATTCATATGTGACCAAGACTTTTTACCTTTATCTTGCCATGTCTGATTATCAATTTGTACAGCAATTTCATTAGTAAAAGAAGATCTATCTGCTTCGTCAATAAACTCTAGTATTTCAGTTCTGAAAGCTTCAAGTCTAGTTTTAATCTCCTCACCAGCACCTATATTACCTTCGTGATCTAGCACCAAAGTACTTGTAGTCACTGAGTAATCCTTAGCCTGCTTAAGTTCATCTGTAGGATTTCCTTGTTCATCCATAATGTAACCACCTTTTCCATTGTTATCTTTCATAGACGCAACAATACCATCAAGGTAGTCTGTAAGGTTTTTTGATTTTGATCGGATAGGATCTATTCTTTCAGCATACGTAGCGAGTGACGCCTTAGTTAAAGATGCTTCTTGTATACCTTGTATCATACCTACATTGGCTTGATCCAATGCATTATTGGACTTTACAAGTCCTTTATCTACCAGCTTAAAGGCGTTAAATACCTCAGCTGATACGTTTAGTGCCAACAATGCTGTTAATACCAAGTACATGATATTAATCATCAGTTGACGGGGTTCCTTAGGAATCGACATATTATCTTTTTTACTTAGTTATGAATAAATTAATTAGATAATATGGAACCTATGAAGGTTGTTTGAATGCTCCTAATACGTTGCCATATACAGAATTCAAAGAAGATAGATTCGTATTTAAAGAAGTCATCTGTGTTTTGTATGTTTTAGCTTCTTCACTTGCTTCATTTAATGTTTCTACAGTTCCAGAAAGTGTAACCATAGCTTCATTCATTCTAGTATAGAAGTTACCCATAGAGGCAATTTGATCTTGTGTTTGACTGAAATCAACCTCTTGTAGTGCCTTAAGACTTCCTAAGCTTGTTGACATGCCTCTAAGCTCATCTAACATACCACCTAATTTACCTTCTACTTGGTCAGCATCTAGTGGTCTTAATGCAGCTGGTCCTCCTCCTGCAGTAAGTGGGGTAACGTTAGCGCCGTAACTATCTATACCTGGGTATAACTTTTCCCAGTAATAATCTTTTTCTGGTGGTAACAATCCTAACATTAAAAATAAAAATGCTTCTGTACATAGTCCAACCGTAAGCATTATGTTACCTAGAGGGTGACTCAATATTTTTGCTAATGCTCCTAACATTACTATTGATGCACCTACACCAATAATGAAATTCTTTAGGTATTTAAATCCTTTTGATTTGTGAAAACTCATAATTTAGATATTTAAAAGTTAGAAAGTAACTGATTATAAAATTGAATATAAATATGAAACGACTGTGGTATTAGGGCACGATCCTAAAAGTCATTAATTGATCTTCCTAAGAAGGTAAGCGCACATCTGAATCCTACATAAGATTTAGTTGTATCTTGATATTCCCAGTTTCTTGTACCGGTCTGGCAGTAGTAAGAAATATCTTTCCATGACCCACCTCTTATTACCTTTCTCTTATAAGCTTCAGGATCACTATCCTTAGCATCATATTTAAGGTCTGGATTCATATCATGTACATGTGCATAAGCATTAGGATGAAAAGCCGTTTCAGTCCACTCTGATACATTACCTGCCATATTATATAGGCCGTAATCATTAGGGAAATATGCATCTGCTTTTACTGTATAGAAACCACCATCTTCTGGGTAATTACCTCTACCTGGCTTAAAGTTGGCTAATAAGCATCCTTTAGCATTTCTTATATAATATCCACCCCAAGGGTATGGTGCCAATTCTCTACCTCCTCTGGCAGCCCATTCCCACTCAGTTTCTGTAGGTAATCTGAACTCTTCAGTATTAGGTTGGTCTTCTCCTAGAGAAGAGTTCCATAGTTTGGTTCTCCAGTGAGAAAATGCTTTAGCTTGTTGCCAGTTGACACCTACTACAGGATAATCATCAAATGCTGGG
>JALZVB010000271.1 GCA_023300835.1 Saprospiraceae bacterium
CCCAGTCCTAGAACACCTAGTCCTACAACTCCCATTCCCATCACAGCACCACCACCAAATGCAACCTCTAGAGCTGGACCTAGTCCTTTTCTTGCTGCGTTAGTTGTTCTTACATTGGCTTTAGTGGCTACTTTCATACCCATGTAACCTGCCAGTGCAGAACATATAGCACCTAGTATAAATGATAAAGCAACCAAAGGAGAAGAACCTTCTTGTGTTCCTGTCCAAGCCATCAGTAAAGCAACTACTGCAACAAATATTGCTAAGACTTTGTATTCAGCTTTTAAGAAAGCCATTGCACCATCAGCGATGTTACCGGCAATTCTTGCCATTTTATCTGTCCCTACTTCCTGCTTACTTACCCAAGCAGATTTCCAGAATGTATATAATAAGGCAACTACACCAAACAAGGGTATTGCCATCATAAGAGTCGATTCCATACAGTTTTTTGTTAAAGTTTTTTGTGAAAAGTTGGCGTAAAATAATGGTTATTTAACTATTAGCCAATTTATATAGGGCAAAGTTATATATGTGAGAGATATGTGTAATGCTATCGGCTAGAGAATGTTATTGTCGTTATCTTTCGAGATATTATCTTTATATTCTGCAGTAACTATATAGTTGACATAAATAGCTCGTAAAGTCAAGGCTATTTACTATTTACTATATTCTAGTTTGAAGTATGAGGTTGACGAGGTTACATGAGGAATGATAAATAAAAGGTATATTAGAATTAGAGAATTGATATTACTGTATAAGGGTTTTGAAGTTTATTAATTAGGAAAAAAAGTTGTTTTTAACTTATTCGTACATTAAATAACTCTACTATACAAGTACTATTAACGAATACTAAATCATCTGAACAAAAATTATACTAGAATGAGGTTATCAATGTTGTTTTTATGCTTGCTGTTGTCAGCTTTTTCATTGTGTGGACAGGATTCAGAAAAAGTAGTTAAAATCACAACTAATAATGGGACTATATTAAATGGTACGGTTATATATCTTGATGAAAAGACCATAACCATAAAGACCTTGTACGGTGAAAACAACATAACCCGTACCGACATAGAAAGCATTGAATACATTGATGTAAACGAAGTGGTAAACGAAGGAGATGTAGATTATTACTCAGGCTCTCATTACTTATTTGGACAGAGCGCCTTTGGTCTCAAAAAAGGACAAGTCTACTACGAAAACACTTATCTGTTTTTAAATAATTTCACATTTGGGGTGACGGATAACTTTTCCATTGGAGGTGGATTTGAGATAGCTAGTATACTATTTGGTACTCAGTTTCCTATTATGTTCATTACACCAAAATTAAGCTTTCCTTTCAGCGGAGGTGCTTTCAGTGTAGCATCTTCACTTGGAGTTGTTCCAAGTGATGGAACTTCTGCCGCTGGTCTGTTAAGTGCAGCACTCACCTTAGGCACACCACGGGACAATTTTACGCTAGGAGTGGCAACAGGTTATACTTTTAATGATGGTTTAGCGGATGGGGTGATACCCATATCGTTCTCAGGTATTAAAAGAGTCTCTGAGAAAGTTTCTTTGATTACAGAAAATGTGCTTGTAGCCTCCAATGGTGATGTGGAAGGCGTTTTATCTGCTGGTGTTAGGATCCATGGAAGAGGCGCTAATTTTTTAACATTAACATTACTGAGACCTACTGCTGATACAGATGGTTTTCTAGCTTTTCCATTTTTTTCTGGGACAGTGAAGCTTAAATAATACTGTCCTATAAGAGAATTTTCTTTTTATGGGTAATAAGGGTAGCCTTTCATGTTCCTTCATTACATTTTTAACATACTGTAAATATATATTTAAGCTAGCTTAAAAGTCTGTACATTTGCCATAAATACACAACTAATGGCTACTCAGACAGAAGAAGACTATATCAAGGCCATCTATAAAATCACTGAAAAGAATCAGGGATCTGCAAGTACCAATGCCATAGCGGCTCGCTTGTCTACATCCCCAGCCTCAGTCACGGATATGCTCAAGAGGTTATCATCTAAAGATTACTTCCACTACGAAAAATACAAAGGCGTTTACTTAACGTCCAAGGGAATTAAAATGGCAACCACACTTGTGCGCAAGCACAGATTATGGGAAGTGTTTCTAGTTGATAAGCTCAAATTCTCATGGGATGAAGTCCATGACATTGCAGAACAACTAGAACACATCAATTCAGACGAATTAATTACCAAACTAGATGGATACCTGGGTTACCCCAAATACGATCCACATGGCGACCCTATTCCCAATGAAGCTGGAAAATTTACCATACGATCGCAAGTTTCTCTATTTAATATGAATGCTAATGAGTCTGGCGTCATCGTAGGTGTAAGAGAACATGATACCTCTTTTTTGAGATACCTCAATGATCTCAATATTAATCTAGGAACGACTATCAAGGTCATTAAGCATATAGAATTTGATCATTCCAAAAAAGTCTTGATTAATAATACCACAGAGGAGGTGCTTTCTCAGAAGGCGGCTCATAACCTATTTTTAAAGAAAAATAAAGACATATAAATGTTGAATAGAATAAGTCTAATAATCGGTATAATTTTCTTTTGGAGTTTCAATATCCAGGCGCAGAAGACAGTTATTTCATCTGTTTCTATGATAGAAGATATGGTCCGTAATATTGCCGGTGATCGTGTCATATCTAAGATGATCGTTCCTATCGGTGGTGATCCGCATTTATATGAACCGCTACCAGCAGATGCCAAGTTAGTGGCCAGCGCAGATCTTGTTTTTATTAACGGGTTAACATTTGAAGGATGGATCACAGAATTGATTCTCAACTCTGGCACTAAAGCATCGATGGTAACGGTGACAGAAGGGGTAAATGCTATAAGCAGCGATATCTATAAAAACTCATCTGATCCTCATGCTTGGATGGATGTAACCAATGGGCTAGTTTATATTGACAATATTAAGAAGTCATTGATAGAATTAGAACCAACATATGCTGCAGAATTCGAAGCCAATTACAAAACCTATAAAGCTAAGTTGGAAGAACTAGATAGGTATATCACACAACGGATACAAGAGATACCCGCCAAGAAAAGGGTACTTATTACGTCACATGATGCCTTCAAGTATTATGGCCGTAAATATGGTTTACAACTAGAAGCCATTGTAGGTGTATCAACTGAAGCACAGCCGGAAACATCTGATATTATCAGAATTAGTAAAGCCATAAAGGAAACTGAAGTGCCTGCCATTTTCATAGAAAGTACAATAAACCCTAAATTGATAAAACAAATCGCTGTAGATAATAAAGTCTCCATAGGTGGAGCTCTATATGCAGATTCTATTGGCGAAAAAGGAAGCTCAGGAGATTCTTATATCAAGATGTTGAAATCTAATACAGATGTAATTGTAGATGCTTTGGCTAAAGGAAAAAATTCTAATAACTCTATGGGAACCCAAGAAGAAAGTGGATCTAGAAAAGTGTTGTTGTATGCGATCCTGGGTTTCTTAATGTTATTGTGCCTTGGATATGTATTCAAAAAAATGAATAAATAAACATGGACAAAGTTGATATAAAAGTAAATGGACTCTCTGTAAACTACGGCACCAAAAGAGTACTGACGAATATACACCTCGATATATCCGCAGGTCATGTATACGGCGTCATTGGCCCAAACGGGGCAGGGAAGTCTACATTATTCAAATCTATACTAGGACTCATAGATTACTCTGCGGGGAGAATTGAAGTTTTCAATACAGACATCGACGAAGTAAGAAAAAGAATAGCATACGTCCCACAGAAAGATGAAGTAGATTGGCAGTTTCCTGCAACGGTGCAAGACATCGTGTTGATGGGTAGATACCCATTCAAGAAAATGTTGCAACGCTTAAGCAAAGAAGATTATAGAATTGCCAATGATGCCATGGAAGAACTCGGTATTCTAGATCTCGCTAATAGGCAAATAGGCAAGCTGTCTGGAGGCCAACAGCAACGTGTATTTATTGCGAGAGCATTGTGTCAACAAGCAGATCTGTTCTTTCTAGATGAGCCATTTGTAGGCGTAGATATTACAACAGAAGAAAAAATAATCAGTCTACTAAAATCGTTAGCAGCCAAAGGAAAAACGATTCTGGTGGTCCATCATGATTTATCTACGGTAGAACATTACTTCAGTAAAGTCATATTGATAAACCAACGATTGATTGCCTACGGTGACACCAAAGAAACATTTGTACAAGAAAACATTGCGCAAGCCTATGGTCCGCAATTGACAATATTACATAAGACAGGATTAGTATAATTATAACAACAACATTATGTTCACTCAAGCCATAAAAACAACGAGAGGATCTATCTTTCCCATCATAAGAAATGAATACAAAGACACGACCTATAAACAGATGAATACCAGTGTCGCTGGAACAGGCTTCTTTATAAATGATCAAGGATATTTTGTAACGGCTGCACATGTTGTTACTGGGAATCCTCAACTGGTTAAGTACGGATATCTTGACAATATTCCCAATGTAGCTTTTAGTGGTATTCAGCCAGAACCTATTAAGACAATTGGGGTCGATCAATCCAGAGATCTCTATGTAGGTATTGTTACAAAAAGGCTACATCCTCCCGTAAAGTTGCGTTCCAATAATGCGCCTTTAGGTTCTTCTATAATAATAGGCGGTTATCCATTCCCTCAGATTAAACAAGTTGATGGTAACTTCCAGTTTGATTCTGTGAGACAATTCTGGCAACCTACCATGATTATGGATTACCTACATATGTCGTTGTTGACGCAATATCCATACAACGGATTTCTTATATCTGATAGAGCTATTCCTGGTATGAGCGGTGGCCCTGTGATGGATGTAGAAGGAAATGTTGTCGGTATGTGTACGGCGACTATTGCAAGAAAAAGCGGAAACGACTTACCGCACTTTAATGGAATATGTCTCAGTGCTGCTGAGTTGACAATAGGTATAAATCAGATTATGGCTAATCAGCCGCAAGCGTAGGTATGGCACTTTTCATTTCAATTTAGCTATAAGAAATATTGATAAGTTTTTCATTCGTTCGGCATAGGCTCTAGCGTAGGAAAAGAGCCTGGTTATCTGTATCTCATAAACACAGTATGTTTCGAAGCCCAATTACGAAAATGAAAAGCAAGCAAGAAGTGTTTCATAATCCAGTATTTGTAAAGTCTAAGGTTCTAATAATGTAAGACTAATATAGTAATGAACGGTAGAAGATACCGCTAACTTTCTATTTGTGTAAATAAGACATTTTACGATATTCTCAGGCAAAGAACGACCAGTTTTCGTATATTTGATATAATCATTAGTGCCTAATTTCTTCAATTTCTATTCAATGAGAAATCAACTTATTCTCATACTAGCTTTAGCTCCTATCTGGTGTTTTGCCCAGATTGAAGGCGGTTGCCTTTTCTTAGACTTCGAAAATTTTAGTGATGGTGTTTCTGGATTAGAAATATCTGACCAGTTCCAAGCGGATTTTGGGGTTACTTTTTCCTTAGAAGGGGGAGGGACACCAGTCTTGGCAACGGTAGGTCCCCCTACAGAAGCATTTGTTAGCGTATACGGCAATGATACACCAGCACCCGGTGTGGATGTCGGTCAGTTTTTTCTAACGGATGATGGAGCGCTTACAGGTTTAACATCACCACCGCTTATATTGACTTTCGAGACACCTATTGACAGTTTTGCGGGATGCATCTTGGATATGGATTTTGGAGAAAATTTTTTGATTCAAGCGATGGATATAGATGGTAACGTCATTTTGGAAGAAACGATACGTGACGGAGATCCGAACACTGGCGATGGTGCTTTGACTTGTTGGGGCTTTAATCTACCAGGCTGTGAAGGAACTATCTATTCTATAAAATATCAAGGTTCGAGAACTCAAAGTGGATCTTTTGGATTAGGACTAGACAATTTTAGCTTCTGTTATTCGGGATTGAATATCGATGTAGTTCGTGAGCCGCAGACTTGTACTGAGAAGGGTAGTATCAATGTTATAGGCACTGGTCCCGCTGATGAGTATGAGTATTCTCTAGATGGAATTAATTTTAATGAAAGCGGGTTTTTCGATGATCTTCCAGCTGGAGAGTATACAGTACATGTGAGAGACGAATTCGGTTGTGAAGCGGAGGTTCCAGAATTTGTACCCTTATTCGAAGCATATGTAGCAGGTGTTGAGGAAGTCCCTACCAATTGTGGTTTAGATAATGGTGTCATCGTCGTAGATGTCGATTTAGCTCAAGGAGCAGTGTACTCACTAGATGGTATATTGTTTCAACCAGAGAATGTCTTTGAAAATCTTCCACCAGGGAACTTTACAATTTACGTAGAAGATGATAATGGCTGTGAGCTTGTTACTTCTGCTTTTATTGAAGATAGCGATGGTCCTACTTTCGATCCTTTTGTGATAATCGATGATCGTTGCGAGAGAGGGATAGGTAAGGTAAAGGTTATGGCACAAGGCGATAACCTAGAGTACACTATGGACGGTATTAACTATCAATTAGGAAATACCTTTGAGAATCTATCTGAAGGGGATTATGCCGTCATGATTCAAGATGATGCAGGCTGTGTCATTACGGATAGTTTAACCATCACAACGACACCATCTATTTTATTTGATAGTCTAGAAGTGGTTTCAGCGACTTGCAATGAGCCAAATGGGGCTATTAGCATAAACGCCATTGGTGGTACGGGCCTCATTGAGTATTCATTTGATGGAGTGACTTATGAGGCAGAAAATAATTTTGAGAATCTAGATGATGGTGACTATACCTTGTATCTCATCGATGAGAATGCCTGTACAGACACGGCAATGGTCGCTGTGCCTGAGCCAGATTTTGCCTTTATCAATGAGGTCGCGGTCCAGCATACGAGGTGTGATGACATCAATGGAACTATAGAGATAATGGCTGCTCCTGCGCCAGGTCTCCAATTTTCTATTGGAGGAGATTTTCAAGACAGCTCTGTTTTTGATGTGTTAGATCCAGGAGACTACAGTATTACCATAGTAGATGAAAATGGGTGTGAAGCTTTTTATGTACAGACTATCGACCCTAGCTTTAGCCCAGAATTGGCTGTTATGGACTTAACGTCTGATATCTGTCGTAACTCTAATGGTACGTTGACCGTCGAGGGCAGCAGTCCCAATGGCACTGTAAGTTTTGAGTTAGATGATAATGGTATTGAAAACATGGATGGATTCTTTGATGATTTAGTACATGGAATACATGTTGTTATAGTCAAAGATGAGCTGGATTGTATCGAATCTATGGAGATAGAAATAGACAGTACGCCTGTCGTTGAATTTTATGGAGCAGATATCACTCCTCCTTCTTGTTATGAATATGATGGTATTGTACAAGTCAATGCTGGCGGCGGGACTGGGGAGTTTACCTATATAATAGATGGATTTCCGGTAGATAGTTTTATGTTCGGTGGGATGTCGCCAGGTTCTCATGAAATATTGATCATAGATGAACTCGGCTGTGAGACTTTAAATTTAGTAGAAGTTCCAGAACCATTGTGTCCTATCTATGTTCCCGATATCTTTAATCCTAAAGAGTCTGCCCCTAATAATCGTTTCGTATTATTTGCCAATCCTGACTACGCTGCATGGATTGATAGATATAGCATCTATGATAGATGGGGCGAACTGGTTTTTGTTTCTGAAAACTTTTCTATCCATGAGACAGGAGAAGTTTGGTGGGATGGATTCTTTAATGAAGGAATGAGTGAACAGGATGTCTATACTTATTATATAGAAATCTCACATCCTAGAGGTGATAAAGAAGGCGCTATCGGTACGCTGTTCTTGATGAAGTAAACCTTGTTCAATTGGTATAAATGGCTAAAGAAAAAAAGCATGTATTGAATGATCAAATTTGGTCTTAGAAGCGAAGCTGATGAGAAACACCTTTGAACAGCCTAGACTTTTTGTTACTTTTTCGGCAATGGAAAAAGTAAAATGCCAAGAGTAGAAAATGAAGTAATACATTCTTGCAGATTTAGATTGAAAACTAACAATAACTGCCCCTTTACTCGAGGAACCCGAAATAGATTTAGTTGAATATCAGTACTATTAGATATGATTAAAAATATCTAAATGCACGGACCATAGTAAATGGTGAACCTTTACCTAACTGATCATACCGCTGCCCAAAATTATATGCCCAATATGCAAAGTCAGAATGTTCTGTTGATGTCCAATAGTAATCAAATGTCCCAAATAAGTTAAGTTCACCTGGTAAGTTTCTATCAAGTATGTAGATTTCCTCCATTGAAGGGAGAAACCACTCTTCACCTAAATCTCTGCAAAGTTTAGCCGCCCCTCTTTCTTTAGGTTCACACTGGGTTAATATTGCATTCGTGTTTTTTAGCCCCATACCTAATAGCCCACTTCCCTGAAATACTCCAGGATTAACATTTGAATAACTTGCATTCGGTATTTCTGGATTATCTATATTATTACATTCTGCTTGTCCGTTGTTTGATTGATCGGATCTATAAGCAACCATTCCATCTAAATCAAGAAGTCTATCTTCAGTATCCAAGTAAAATATTTTACCTCCTAGATAGTTAAGACCATAAATTAAATTAATATCAATTCCAGAATTCAACAATTCGATAGGTGTAAATATTTCTTCATTTAGGAGGTGTTGTAAGTTGTTTATATCTATAGTTTCACAGTTAATTCCTGTAAAGCCTTGTGGACAATCACATTCTCCGTCGAGACATGATCCTCCATTTTCACAAAGTACATTTCCAGTATTACATAAGTCTTCTTGATCGCAATTTAATCCTGAAAAGCCTTCTAGACAGTTACATGTCCATCAATACATACGCCATCGTTATTGCATTGAATGTCTTCACAAGGATCATCTACTCCGCATCCTAAAGAAAAAATTAAACAATAAGCAAGACTAAGAGCTACAGATATAATTCTAACAAACATTGAACTTGTTTTTTTTAATATAATGTCTTAGCAAAATTATGAAAAAATTATTGTGGTGATCTAGTTATAAGATTGAAATGAGCCATTTAACCTTATTTTCTACTTTTGCATCGCATAGTAGAAAATCATGATCACAGTAAATAATATAGCGGTAGAATTCAGTGGTAAAACACTTTTTAAGGATATTAATTTCATCATAAATGGTGGTGACAGAATAGCCTTGATGGGAAAGAACGGCGCAGG
>JALZVB010000272.1 GCA_023300835.1 Saprospiraceae bacterium
GCACAAGGTCCAGCACTTATTACGAGATCTTTATATGTTACAATCGGCGTTGCACATATTGGTGATGCTGCAACTGCTGTTGCATTTCCTGTCATATTAGGTCCTGGTACAGTTGGCATTGGACATGCCGTAAAGTTTTCAGGACAAGTTATTACTGGAACATCAGAACATACCGCACATATAACTGTAACTGTAAATGATAGCGTTGTTGTGTTTCCACATTTGTCAGTTGCAGTATAAGTTACTGTAGTTGTTCCTTCATTGAACACAGCACCACTTGTATAATTTGGCTCAAAGAAAGCTAAACTACAATTCTCTATAACCTGTGGTTCAGTCCATGTCGTAGACATAGAACAACCTGCACCTACAGATTCTAAAATAATATTCTGTGGCATACCTGTAATAACTGGCGCTGAATTATCTATCAAACTAATCGTCTGTGTACAACTCGCCACTAATGAATTATTAGCTGGATTAGTTGCCGTCCATGTTCTTACAACATTCATAGATCCAGAACAAGCTACTGATGAACTTATAACATCTGTATAAGTTAAATTAGGTGTTCCACTACAATTAGGACCTGTAAGTGTTGCTATTGGATTACCAGTCAGTGCAGGTAATGGAACACTAGGATCAGGACAAGTAATGAAGTTCTCTGGACATACGATTGTCGGCACACTATTACAAGCTGCACATACTACCGTCACATTAAATGAAGCTGTTATAGCGTTTCCGCAAAGATCATTAGCCGTATAAGTAACTGTTGTTGTTCCTACTCCAAAAGTACTTCCACTTGCAACATTAGGCTCGAAGAATGACAATTGACAATCATCAACTGCAACAGGTTCTGCCCATGTAATAGGTAACGAACAATTGTTTCCGTTACCCGTCATCACGATATCTTGTGGCACTCCAGAAATCACGGGAGCACTATTATCTTGCATAGAGATCGTCTGTACACAAGTATTAGTAAGGTTATTGTTGTTTGGATTAGTTGCCGTCCATGTTCTCTGGATTGTTCCAGAACCTGGGCAACTTATACTATTAGAAACAATATCACTGTAGTTAATTACTGCAGATCCAGAACAACCTACACCACTTATAGTAGCTGTTGCAATTCCCAACTCAGATGGAGCAGGTACAGTAGCACTAGGACATAAGATATAATTTGTTGGACATACGATAGCTGGTAATGTATTACAAGCTAAACAACTTACTGTTACTGTAAAAGTTACACTTGATGCATTGCCACAATCATCTACAGCCGTATATACAACTGATGTCGTTCCTTGTGGGAAATTATGACCGCTAGTATAATTAGAACTCATGTTAACCGTTCCACATGCGTCTTGCGCTGTAGGTGCAACCCAAGTTGCTACAGCACTGCAGTTATTACCTGCACTTGTTATATTAATATGAGTAGGTACAGTATTGAAAATTGGCGCTGAGTTATCAACAAAGCTTATCAATTGTGTACATGTACTACTTAGACTCGTATTATTAGGATCTGTTGCTGTCCAAGTTCTTTGTATTTGTTTTTCCAAGAAACATGGTCCAGTAGAAAGGATAAGGTCAGTATAAGTGATCACTGGATTTCCTCCTGAACACATTCCTCCTGCCATTGTCGCAGTTGCTGTACCTGATTGAGTCGGAGAAGGTGTTCCCCCACTAGGGCATAAATTATAATCAGCTGGACATACTATACTAGGAGGTGTATTACAAGTTTCACAATCAACTGTTACATTAAAACTAGAAGTTATTGTATTACCACAATTATCACTAGCTGTATATACAACAGTTGTTGTTCCCTCTCCAAATGAGCTTCCACTTGTTACACTAGAAGTTAAGTTTACAGTTCCACAATTATCAGTTGCTGTTGGTATTGTCCATGTTACTGGTACTTGACAATTGTTTCCAGTTCCACTTACAACTATACTATTAGGCAAGTTAGAAATCACAGGAAACAAATTATCTTCCATTTGTATTGTCTGGTTACAAGAGCTACTTAGAGATGTATTTCCATTATCTGTTGCAATCCATGTTCTTACGATAGTTGAACTACAATTTCCAGTACTACTGATCGCATCTGTATATGTAATGTTAGCTGTGCCAGAACATAAGCCACCTGCCATTGTATACGCAGCCGTTCCTGTTACACTAGGTCCTGGTGTTCCAGCAACTGGACAACTTGTCCAGTTAGCAGGGCATGATATCGCAGGAGGTATATTACATGATTGACATTGGACAGTCACCTTAAAACTAGCCGTTACTGAGTTACCACAATCATCTATAGCTGTATAGACTACTGTTAAAGTACCTTCATTAAAAGTACTACCATTAAATGCATTAGAACTTAATGTTACATTTCCACAATCGTCCGTTGCAGTTGGTTCTGTCCAAGTAACTGGCATTTGACAACTACTACCCGTTCCAATTACAACTATGTCACTAGGTATGTTAGAAATTATAGGAAACGCATTGTCTTCCATTTGTATCGTCTGATTACAAGAGCTGCTTAGAGCTGCATTTCCAGCATCTGTAGCTACCCATGTTCTTACTATTGTTGATCCACAGTTTCCAGTGCTATTGATAGCATCTGTGTATGTAATATTAGCTGTTCCAGAACATAAGCCACCAGCCATTGTATAAGTGGCTGTTCCCGTTACACTTGGTGCCGGCGTTACTGCTGTAGGGCAACTTGTATAGTTGGTTGGACAAACTATTGACGGTGGTGTATTACATAATTCACATTGAACTGTTACGTTGAAAGTTGCCATAGCAATGTTGCCACAATTATCAGTTACTGTATATGTTACTGCCGTAATGCCTTCGTTAAAAGTAGAACCATTAGGCAGGCTAGAAACGACACTTGCAACACCACAATCATCTTGAGTTGTCGGTTCCGTCCATGTTACTGGTGCTTGACAATTATTACCTCCTGAGGTTACATTTACATTAGAAGGTAGATTAGTTATCGTTGGGATTGTATTATCTATCACTGATACCAATTGTGTACAATTTGTCACAAGTGAATTATCAGTTGGATCAGTTGCTGTCCATATTCTATTTACACTTAATGATCCGGTACAGTTTCCTGTTCCTATTACTACATCGTTGAAAGTTACAGTTGGGGTATCACAAGTAGGACCTCCTGCAGCTATTGCTGTACCAGAAAGACTAGGTTGTGGGAAAGTCCCATTAGGACAAGTAACAAAATCTGTTGGACAAGCAATGGTAGGTACAGTAGCACAACCATTACAAGCTACAGTGACATTAAACGTAGCTGTAGAGGTATTTCCACAATTATCTGTTGCTGTATAAGTTACTTGTGATGTTCCTTGTGAAAATGTTGTTCCATTGAGAAAATCAGAAGTCAAACTTTCTATGCCACAATCATCTGTTGCTATTGGTTCTGCCCAAGTAACTGGACTTTGACATCCGTTACCATCTCCTGTAACTGTAATATGAGCTGGTAGATTCTCAATAACTGGAGCCGTATTATCATCTATTGTTATAATCTGCACGCAAGTAGATGATGCTAATGGGTTGTATGTATAAAATGAGTGCCATGTTCTATTAGCTGAATAAGATCCTTCACATGCGCCGAAGAACGTTATCATGTCAGTATAATATGTAATAGGTACACCACAATCTGTTGTTGTGTTATCAATTGCTGGTTGACCCGCTGTAGACGGAACAGGTAACATATCTCCTGGACAAGTTGTGTAATTAGGTGGGCAAGTCATTGCTGGACCTACGTTACACAATCCACATTGTATCGTAATATTAAATTGTGAAGTTGTTGTTTTTCCACAATTATCAGTTGCCGTATATACTACTGTAGTTGTTCCTTGTGCGAACGTGCTTCCGTTATCAAAACTTGACTCAATACTAGCCATACCACAATCATCTGTAATCACAGGTTCTGACCATGTTACTGGCGTAGAACAATGCAATCCTTTTTTATTAAGTGTGATATCTGTTGGCATATTAGCAATGGTAGGTGGCGCAACATCATCAGTTGTTATCATCTGTGTACAAGAAACTGTAAGGCTAACATCAGATGGATCAGTTGCTGTCCAAGTTCTTTCTATTGTCTGAGCCGAAGTGCAACCATTACCATTAGCAATTATAATATCGTTGTAAGTTACTGTAGGTGTTCCTCCACAATTAGAACCTGAGATAAAAGCATTAGCCGTTCCTGTAACGCTTGGATCTGTTCCATCACTAGGACAACCATTGAAGTCAGCTGGACAAGTCAAAAATGGAACTGTCGTACAAGGTATGCACTCAACTGAAACATTAAAACTCGCTGTAGAACTCAATCCACAGTTGTCAGTTGCTGTATAAACAATTGCATAATTACCATCACCTAGTACAACGCCATTAGTTAATGAAGAACTGGTTGATTGTAATCCACAATTATCTGTAATGCTAGGTTCTACCCACGTCACAGGAACTTGACAATTAATACCAGAAGCAGACAAGGTCATGTCTTGTGGTAGTCCCGTTATAAATGGTGCTTGATTATCTTCTAATGTTATAGATTGAATACATGAGCTATTCAATCCAGAATTATTAGGATCAATAGCCGTCCATATTCTATTTATTTCGTAATCAAAACAGTTTCCAGAAGAAACAACTTGATCTGTATACGACACTGTTGGGCTACCGCAAATCGATTCTCCAGGAGAAACAGTTGCAGTACCAGAGAAACTAGGATCTGGATAACTGTTAATTGGACAACTCGTAATATTGTTGGGACAAGTAATAAGCGGCTGAGCATTACAAGTACATGATACGGTTACATTGAATGAACCAGAATCAGAATTTCCACAATTATCCATGGCAGTATATGTTACTGTATAGGTTCCTGCTGTAAATGATTGTCCATTTCCAAAATTGGAGTTCAGATCTGCAATTGCACAATTATCTGTAGCTGTAGGTGCCGTCCAAGATACAGGAACAGCACAACCATCTCCTAATCCTGAAACTGTAATATCAGTAGGCATATTAGCTAGTATAGGCGCCTGATCATCTATTACCTCAATTATCTGGTTACACTGGGCCGCATACAGACTATTATTAGGATCAGTAGCTGACCATGTTCTCTGTATTATTCTTTCGCCATTACATTGTCCAGTTGTCATTGTCTGATCAATATAACTTATATCAGGATTCCCACATGAACTGTTGGATGCTACAGCAGTTGCACTGCCCGTACTAGTAGGTGTAATATCGCCCAACATAGGACATCTTACAACATCTGCAGGACAAGATATAGCAGGAGCGGTGCAACAACTTCCTACTATAGAAACATTGAAACTACATAATGTCTCATTACCACATAGATCTCTTGCTGTATATATCACTGGTGTAGTACCAGGTGAAAATATTGACCCACTAAAATGTGTTGTCGTAACAAACTGCAACCCACATTCATCTGAGCCAGTCGGTACAGCCCATATGACCATACTATCGCAATCCATAGAAAGATCAACTGTTATATCTGTAGGGCAGCTGTCAAAAACAGGCGACGCTGTATCTTCTAGATAAAGTGTCTGCTGACAAGAAGAATGTAATTTAAGACTAGCAGATCCTGCTGGGTATGTTGCTTCCCAGGTTCTATGCACTATTTTGAGGCAAGTACTATTAGAAGTAATAACATCTGTAAAAGACACTATTGGATCGGGACAACTGGCATCACCAGGAAGCGTGGTAGGATATCCAGTTATTGAAGGATCGAGGTTATCATTAGGACAACCAAAAAAAGTAGGGGGACAAAAAATAACAGGTGCTGTTAAACACATATCACTAAATTCCATTTGCGCTTCTGGTACATCTCCATCAAAACAGAAATTACTGTCTGTTATAGATCCAGAATAAGCAAAGCTGCAGCAAATCAATATTGCCAGGCAGCTTTTACTTAAGTGAATTAATAATTTTCTCATTGTTAAAATATTTTGGTACTGACTATTCTCTTCTATTTATAAGAGGAGATATTTTTCAGAACTCTTGATATTAATTTTATTGAGTCCCTACTTGAAATAATATTTCATGCTTTATCAAAGTGAATTAGCATGACATTTACATAGGTCAATACGTCTGCAAGACTGACTATGCTTCGTCGTTTGTGAATCAAAATATTGTTAAAAAAGCGGTGGCAGCGTTTGATTATTTTATTACGAACAATGCGCAACATAACTGTCAATTACATATATACACAACTGTATATCAGTTGTTTACAGAGATTGGAAATAGATCGGAA
>JALZVB010000273.1 GCA_023300835.1 Saprospiraceae bacterium
TTTAATATGGAAGCCTTTACCACAACTACTTTTGAATACGGCTTACTGGTATCTTCATCTAGAGCAAGAATTTGTTTACGTAGGTGATGCTGGGATAGTGGAACCCAGCGGTAGAACTAAACGACAAGGTGTGGATGTCAGTCTGCGGTACCAACCTTTAAAATGGTTGTATTGTAATGTAGATGCCAATTATACTTACGCAAGATCTATAGATGAAGAGCCAGGACAGAACTTCATCCCACTAGCACCAGATCTTATCATGGAAGCCGGTCTCAATGCTAAACATAGCTCAGGTGTCTATGGTGGCTTCAATGCGAGATATATAAAGGACAGACCAGCTAACGAGTCCAATGATATCATAGCTGAGGGTTATGCGATCGTAGATCTCAATATCGGTTACCCAATAAAGAGATTAAACTTTGAGATACAGGTACTAAATTTATTGAATTCTGATTGGAACGAAACACAGTTTGCAACGGAATCTAGATTACAAAACGAAGTCAACCCTGTCGAAGAAATTCACTTTACGCCAGGTACACCTTTTTTATTGAAAGGTGTTGTGGAATATAAGTTCTAGAACATTCGCCAGAATTTCTGTATGAATAAATCAAAAGATATAAAGTGAAAGTTAATGGTTTTGTTAAGTTTTGGTATTGTAGTTAAATGTGATTTATTCGGAACCCTAATCTGGGAATCAGCGGTTTCATGTAACGAAAAGAAATGAAAACCACCTTAGAACAGTCTAGCCATTCTCCTTACATTTACCGCAAAGGAAATGTAAGAAGAATGGCTAGATTTAATTTTACTTAAATTAATATGTAAAGTCCCTTATACTTATACTATTTCTTTTTTGAAATAGATTTGGTATTCTTTGGTGTTGATTTTTTCTTTGATGTAACCTTTGTTTTTGACTTAGTGTTTACTGTCTTTTTCTTTGGTGTAACCTTGGCTTTTTTTGGTGCTTTAGCTTTTGTTTTTATTGTTACAGATTTGATAACTGCCTTAGGGTTAGATTTAGCTTCAATCTCAGCTATGGCTTTCTTCTTTTCCTTAAGTGTTTTACGTTTAGCTGGGTAATCTTTCTTGTTGACATTATTTGATTTACGTCCTTTCCCTCCTTTACTTTTAGGTGCTTTACCTATTCTTATTGTTTCACCTAATTCAGGTATAATAACGTTATCAATATTTTTCTTTCTTAAGTAAGATCGGAATGCTTTCTGCGGATCGTATTCACCATGAACGAGAAATACTTTTTTCAGTTTATTTTGATTTGACATAAAGTCGACCATTTCTTTTCTATCTGCATGAGCAGAGAAAGAGTGCATTACTCGCACAGTGGCATTGACAGGAAGTGTCTCTCCAAAAATCCTCAATTCTTTTGCTCCATTTTTTAATTGTCCTCCCGTAGATGATGGTGAGCAATAACCTACTATAAGGAAAGTACTTTTGGGATTGGTAATATTATTATATAAATGATGTCTTATTCTACCAGCCTCCATCATGCCGCTGGAGCTGATTATTATAGCTGGCTTTTTCATATGATTCAGCTGCTTCGATTGATTTACATCTGTGATGTAAGTCAGACTATTGAACCCAAATGGATCGGGATCATTAAGCATATATTCTTGTAATGAGTGATCATAACATTCAGGATGTGTGCCATATATATGTGTGGCATTTACGGCAAGCGGACTGTCAACATATACTGGAATGTTAGGAAGAAGACCTTGATTCTCTAATTTGTCTAGCATGTAGACAATCTCTTGTGTACGTCCTATACTGAAGGCAGGAATAATAAGTTTCCCTTTTTTGACACAACAAGCTTCTTTTACCACTTCTAGGAAGAGACTGCTTTGCTCTGGCGTAGATTCATGCTCTTTATCTCCATAAGTTGATTCGCAGATCATATAATCTACCGGTGGCATTTGGACAGGATCTCTTAATATGGGCCTATCGGGTCTGCCTATATCACCTGTAAAACCTACGGTTGTAACTTTTTTACCTTCTGTAATCTCTATTGTAACACTTGCTGATCCGAGAATGTGCCCTTGATCTCTAAAAAGGACTCTTACGCCTTTTCTTATCTGAAACCAGTGGTTATATCCATGACCTACAAAATTAGCCATAGCTGGCGGTACGTCTTTGGTACCATAAATAGGTTCTATGAATTCCGCTTTTTTCTTCTTCCTTTTCTTTTTTGCTTTTTCATTTGCCCATTGAGCTTCTCTTTCTTGGATCTTGGCACTATCCATTAACATAATAGAACAGAGGCTTCTTGTAGCATGCGTAGCATGTATGCGACCATCAAAACCGTCCTTAACAAGCCCTGGAATTCTGCCACTATGATCTATATGAGCATGAGAAAGAATCATACTGTCTACATTCTTAGGCTTGAAATACCATTTTCTGTTCAATTCCTTATCTCTGTCTCTATCGCCTTGGTATAACCCGCAATCTAATAATATACTATAGCCGTCATCAAGTGTAATCAAATGACTACTTCCTGTTACTGTTCTTGCGGCTCCACAAAATTTAATCTCCATTTTTATAGTTATGTTATAGCTGCAATTTACGTATAAATTTGAGATAGAAATAAGACCTCAGGTCTGTGAATAAGAGTTTATAAGGATTTATTAATTTTGAATGCGTTAAAGTCTAGCTTGGGACAAAAAATAAATCAGATATCATTGCAATTAACGTTCTAGCATTCTCTTGAAATCTGAACCATTAGTTCTCTGTCATAAAGAATAGACATATGCTCTAAGGAATTAACATATTCTTAACGCTGCTTTTAGGATTGTGAGAGTATTCTAAGTGTACTACGGTTGTAGCGTTTCGACTACTATATAATAAGAAGGAATTATGAAAATGAAGCTAGTATTACCTTTGGTGTTCATGTTTGTAACACTTTTGATGCATGCACAGACATACACTATAAGCGGCTATATAGAAGATCTAGAAACAGGAGAGAAACTCATAGGTGCCAATGTGTTTGAAGCCGAAAATTCAACAGGTACAGTTACCAATACTTTTGGGTTCTATAGTCTTACATTGCCAGAAGGAGAAAAGGATATCAACTTTTCCTATGTCGGTTATCAATCTTATACAAAGTCAATAAGTCTCAACGCAGATCAATCACTTAACATCAGTCTGAGTTCTTCAGTTGATATGGAACAAATAGAGATTGTAGCTGAGAAACAACGTAACGTAGCCGAGGAAACCACCATGAGTACGGTAGAATTGCCTATTGCTCAGATCAAAAGATTACCTGCCTTGCTAGGGGAGGTAGATGTACTCAAGGCACTGCAATTATTGCCAGGTGTACAATCTGGTGGGGAAGGACAGAGTGGATTGTATGTGAGAGGCGGAAGCCCTGATCAGAATCTGATTTTATTGGATGGGGTTCCCGTATATAATGTATCGCATTTGTTTGGTTTCTTTTCTGTATTCAATGCAGATGCAATAAAAGATGTCAAGTTGATCAAAGGTGGTTATCCAGCCAGATATGGGGGAAGATTGTCTTCTGTCCTGGAGATAAATATGAAAGAAGGGAATACCAAAGAATTCAAAGGTACGGGCTCGATAGGATTGATCGCATCTAAACTTACGCTAGAAGGTCCATTAGGCTCAGAAAAGACCTCGTTCTTGATCTCAGGAAGAAGGACTTATATAGATCAAATCTTAAGGCCATTTATACAAAAACAATTTGAGGAAGACGGTAATGAAGGCGGAACGGGTTATTTTTTCTATGATATCAATGCCAAGGTAAATCATAAATTCTCTGATAAAGACAGATTGTTTCTGAGCTATTATGGGGGAAGTGATCAGTTTTTTTTCAATTCCAAACAGCAAGATGGTAACTTTTTTGAAAATTCTCTCGGCTGGGGAAATACGACGGCTGCACTCAGATGGAATCACTTATGGACACCTAAGATGTTCAGTAATGCAACACTTACTTATAGTGAGTATGATTTAGATACAGAGGTTGGGGTAGGTACAGATTTTAGTGAGGATATACTCGACGAAGCATTCAGACTGGGCTATGATTCTGGGATTGATGATGTCGCTGCTCGTATTGATTTTGATTACATTCCTACGCCTGATCATTTTATACGTTTCGGAGTTAGTGGAATTAGACATAAGTTTAGACCGGGCTCATTCAGTTTATTTAACCAAGGTGACGGAATAACATTCGATACTATTATTGGTCAGAAAAGTATTGTCGCTCTGGAGTATGATGCCTATGTAGAAGATGACTTCCATATAGGAGAGAAGATCAAGGTAAATGGAGGATTGCATTTTTCAGCATTTGACGTTAATGATAAGTTTTACGCTTCATTACAACCCCGGATAAGCGCTAGAATATTATTAGCAAATGATAAAAGTATCAAACTGTCTTATGCAAGTATGAGACAATATGTCAACCTTTTATCTGCTGAGGGAATTGGATTACCCACTGACTTATGGGTTCCGTCAACAGAGCGATTGTTACCACAAGACAGTTGGCAAGTTGCAGCCGGATATGCGTTTAAACTTACCAGTGATCTAGATCTTACTATAGAAGGCTATTATAAAGAAATGTCTAATCTGGTTTCATTCAAAGAAGGGTCAGGATTGTTTGAAGTTAATGACTGGCAAGATCGCTTAGAGCAAGGAAGTGGGACATCATATGGTGCAGAATTTTTCTTACAGAAAAAAGCTGGACGGCTCAATGGATGGATAGGGTACACATTGTCCTGGACGGATAGACAGTTTGAAAATATAAATTCTGGAGAGGCATATCCTTTTCGTTATGATAGAAGAAATGATGTGTCCATTGTTGTTCAATACGAAATAAGTGACAGAGTAAATATCTCTGGGGCTTGGGTATATGGAACAGGAAACGCTGTAACATTAGCCAATAGTAATTATGAAGCTAAGTTTGTAAATGGAAATTTTAATAGTTCTACAATTATTGAACATTACAAACAGAAAAATAATTATAGAATGGATGGCTACCACAGATTAGATTTAGGAATTAATTTTACTAAACAAAAAAACAGGCACAGTAGAACCTGGTCATTTGGAGCATATAATTCTTATAATAGGAAGAATCCGTTTTTTATATTTATTGAGACCGATACAGAATTTAATACGACCACGGGAGAGCAAACAACCGAGCAAACGCTAAAACAGGCTAGTATATTTCCTATAATCCCTTACGCTACTTACAAGTTTGAATTCTAAGAAAGCCTCTAAAATAGTTAACCATGATTAGTCCAAAATATATATTAGTATTTCTATCAGTTGTGATAATGTCAGGTTGTGAAGATTTTTTCTCAACAACACTAGAACTAGAACCTCCAGAGTTTGAAGACCTATTGATTGTAAATAGTGATATTTTAGAGGGAGGCAGAATGATTTCAATATTTGTGGGTAGAAATCGAGGGATATTAGAAACTGTTAATGATACTTCTTATATAGTCAATGATGCTACAGTGAAAATTACTAGATTATTAGATAACTGGGAAGAAGAAGCCTTGGCCACAATTGGGAACGGTTTATATAGGTTCGACGCAGGAGATGATTATTTTAAATTTGGAGAAACCTACAACTTTCAGGTGTCTCATCCAGACTTTATAACCGCTGAAGCAACTTTAACATTTCCTAACAAAGCTGTTCTCAGTAAATCGCCAGATTTCAATCAATCAGATGGCATAGATATCGATGGAGATCCGTTGAGTTCTATTACATTAACAATTGATGATGATCCAAATGAGATGAATTATTATGAGGTTTATATTAAGCCTAATGTTGAAAATGGCATTAGAATACCTGCTTCTTCTTTTGATCCTGCAGTTCTTGAAGGTAGCTTTAGTAGAAGTTTATTTATAGATGATTTATCATTTAATGGGACTCAAAAAGAGCTTAAGATATTGATTAACCAATTTGTTTTTAGTTCAAATATTAATGGGTTAGAAGTCCATTGGCATGCGATAAGTGAAGATGAATATCAATTCCAAAAAACATTAGCCAAATCTGAAGAAAATGATGGCAACCCGTTTGTTTCACCTGTACAAGTAGCGAGTAATATTGAGAATGGACTGGGGAGGATAAGTTTAAAAACAAAAGAAATCTATGAAGTTAGATAGAAGTTGATTTGAGTTTTACTCTAAATGAATTCAGTTTAATTTTCGACAATTTTAACTTCCATTCTTCTATTAAAGGCATGTTCATTTTCTGAGCATTTTACGCCTTTGCTACAGTGATTACGCGGACGTGTTTCTCCACGACCTATTGCTATTACGTGGACGGCATTGACACCATGCGTAATCAGATAAGCTCTTATAACTTCAGCCCTTTGGTCAGTGATCATTGTATTATATCCTGCATTTCCTCTTGAGTCTGTATGACAAGACAATTGAATAATAACGTTAGGGTTGTTTTTCATAAGGTCTACAAGGCCATCCAGTTCTTTTTTTGTAACATTGGTCAGCTCACTGCTATTATAATCAAACTTTATATTGTCAAAAATAATGGTCTGACCGATCATCAATCCTTTAGGATCTTCTTTGGGTTTTATGTCAACTATTTGATGACTATCAAATTCACTTTGTATTTTGATAGGTTTTTTATGCGTCTTTAATAATACTTCTAGTGTCTTAATATGCTTTTTGTTAGATAATACAATTTGCCATTTCTCTTTATTAAATGATTCTACTTCTATAAGTGTAGATCCGCCATGCAGATGAATACTGGGTGGTTTGTTTGGGTCAATAAGTATGGAGTCATAAGCAATCTTAGAGAAAGAGAATATATCACTGGTAAATGATTCCAACTCTATGTCATTTATTTTTCTATACCTGATGATGCCATCGGTAATAGGGTTCAGACTCTCGTTATCTTTTATGTCTAATAAGAGTTTGTTGTAATCAGGGTTAGCATATGAGAAAATGGAAGTAGATGCTTTATAGGAATACACATCATCGCCACCTTGACCACCAGGTCTGTTGGAGCTATAGTATCCTGTCATGCCATCTCCATCTGTTATAAGTCCAAAGTCATCATAACGAGTATTGATGGGATAGGGTAGAACCATAGGATTGGTCCACTTATTAGATTTGAATTCGCTGGTATATACATTTAGATCTCCTTCTTTATTATCCCCTGTGCTGGCATAGAAAAGTATGTTTGCGCTATGTAAATGAGGAAACCAGTCATTACCAGCAGAATTTATTTCTGGACCTAAGTTTTCAGGTTCCCCCCATTTTCCTTGGTCGTTTTTGTAGCTGATATACAGGTCCATTTTTCCATAACCTCCTTTTCTGTCACTTGCAAATATCATGACTGTACCTACTTTATTTAATACAGGATGGCAAGAGGGGACTTGATCTTTATTGACTGTGGTTTTGATAGGATTGTTCCATCCACCATTCTTGTATTCACTTTCAAAAATCTGCAGTGTTACAGTTTTATCAGGCGACATTGTTAATCCGGATCCATCATAATCAACTCTTGTGAAGTAGCAGTACTTTCCATTTTGTGTGAATGAAGCTGGGCCTTCATTATAGATTGTATTTATTCTATTGTCTAGAGATGATGGCTTATCTAGCCTTGCTTTTTTATTTAAACCAGAGAAATAAAGATCGAAATATGCGTTTTCGATTTTGGCTTGTTTCTTTTGTCTTTGATTGGATCCAACGTAGACGATATAATCATTGAAATAACTGGGAGAAAACTCTGATAATTCTGTATTGATGTTTTTCTCGTTTTTTATTTTTATTATTTTTTCCCACGACTTATCCGATTGTTGACCCCACAAGAGGTTAGTGCCTAGCAATAATGCTAAGTTTGCAATAAGATAAATGGTATGAGAAACTTTAAACAAAAGTAATTGGGATTAATTTTATTTTAATAATGTCTAGGACTATGTATAATTTTAGGACTATTGTCTTTTACTAAATTGTATCTTAATAATATTTCGAAACTACCACTTTCATATTCTCGTAGTTGTGTTGCTGTAAAGTCATAGGCCAATGATATAAACCATGCCTTACTATATTGAAAGCCTACTATTGAACTGATAGATTCTACTACGGACTTTTGAGAACCACCAGTTCTGATATTGAGACCTAGGCTAATCTGATCTTGGTATTTAAAAATATTCTGTATGTCCAAATCATAAGGAGAATTCTCTGCTAGCTTGAGTAAGACATGTGGAGAATAGTCCCACTTATCATTTAAGCTAAAGTACAATCCAGCTATTGCTGTTAAGTGTCTGACTTCAGTAGAAACTATATCTCCGGACTCGAAATCTATATTGCTTCTCCCCATTCTAGGAATATCTGCACCGAAATAAAACTTGTCATTATTGATGTAAAATCCAACACCAACATTGAAGAGATTTAAACTGTATCTCGTACGATTTATAGCTGGATCAAGTTCAAATCCATTAATGGCAAGAAGTTTACCACTAGAGAAATCATTGACAAACTGTCTGTAAGAAATGCGCATGCCTACACTGGCTACAACATTTCTCATCTGCAACTTATAGGCATACATTCCGGCCACTTCATTCTGTTCTGATACACCAATAGAGGATCTGTTAACTGTAGCACCTATTCCTATTCTATTAAAAATTTTAGGAAAGTTTACCATTATAGATTGACTCATAGGTCCACCATCGAGCCCTGTCCATTGTTCACGATGCCTTGCAACTATTGAAGTGTAGTTATCATTCCCTGCATAAGCCGTATTAAATAATAGAGGTGCCGCAGTGAACTGCGTAAACTGTAACTCTTGTTGCCCTACTAATATTAGGGAAGTAAAGAGAATGAGATATGTCGTTAGTGATATTCTCATAACTCTACTATTAAGAACCCTTGCATAGGTTTAGATCCGTTGCCTAAATCTAGAATATAAAAATAAGTTCCTACAGGTACTATTTTACTATTGTATGTGCCCGCCCAATCATTCTGATAAGGTGCAGCGCTATATATTTCGTCACCCCATTGATTGAATATGATAAGACTATTGGTACTGAAGTCTCCGCTTGATAGGCACGGAACCGTAAATTCGTCATTGTAACCATCCCCATTAGGTGTTATAATATTGCCTGCAAAACATTCTAGGTTCTCAGCAATACTTAAGTTGATTTCTGCGCTTGAACATATTGCTGGACAATCAGTGTAGCATAACCGGTATCTCATCTTATCACTACCTAGATAATTCTGGTCAGGCATGTAGGTTACAATATTATTATCAAAAGTAACATTACCGTTTTCTGGAAATGCATCTATTGAAAAGTCTATTCTGCCATTAAAGTTATCATTGAGTAAAGGGTTGAAAATAATATCTTCATTGAAAGGTCCAGAGAATATGTCAGCTTCTGTAGTAATTGACGCTAAAACGTTAACAACAACAGTATCAATCCCGAAGTTTCTACATTCTCCATTACTACTGTTAATAAAGAATACATTATCACCTATTCTCAGATTACTGATAGAGGTTCGTTGGTTAGTAGGGTCAAAAATATTTATTTCTGGATCTGTACTTTCCCATTCTACACTGATGTTTTCAGGAAACTGATCTGCAGTTAGACTGATGAATTCTTGGTTACACAGCACAATAGTATCTGCATCTATTTCTGCCTTATCTGCAAATATATCAAAGATAGATATGGTGATCGTATCTGCAACCTGAGAATCACATTCATTGTTGATTCCTATCGGAACTAGATTGAATATTCGTTCACTCGCATTGAGTAAAAAGTCTAAGTCAAAACATGTATTGTCAGAATTCTGAATAGTTACTCCTGTTTCTAGATCTAGCAATAAGAGTTCATCATATGATACGTTCTGGTTACTTATACAGACCTCAAGTGATTGTGTCTCTGCAGAACAGATTGAAATTTCTCTTTCTGATAATAATGGCGATTCTGGTATTTCCTTTACAGTAACATTAAAAATAACAGAAGTATCAGAGAGACAATTTCCGTCTTGAATATATACGCTGTATGATCCAGCATTTATAGGTAATGCATTATTGATTTCTAGTTGCGGCGTTGATTCAATAATATCTCCAGTAGGGGTTATCCATATATAGTCAGCGCCAGAAATGTTCTGCGCTGATAGAATTATATTTGAGCCTTGGCAAGTGGATGTATTGCCATCTATTATAGGAGTAATCGGATTTATCTGAATGCCTATATTTATTTCATTACTCCGTTGAGACCTACAGTTGTTTATCTGTTGTGTGGCACTATAATTTCCAGCTTGTAAATCATTAAAATTAGTCAGTTCAAGAAAAGGCGTATTCGTTGTTAGAGGTCCTAGTGGTGTTGACCAATTATAACTTGCATTGGTTCCTGTTACAGGATTGGATATTGAAATAATAATATCGTCTCCTTCACAAGGAATTTTATTGCTTTCAATTATTGGTGTTTCGGGAATGTCATTTATGTTTATAGTCGTTGATCTAGGTTCTGACTCACAGAATCCTTGGCTTATAACCAGTGTATAAGTCCCATTGTCAGTTTCATTGAAGTTAGGAATAATTGGTGACTCTACATTAGAACTGTAATTGGGCCCCGTCCACGCGTATTGATAATTTCCAGGTGGGAACACAGTGGGCACAAATGAGACTGCTGTTGAGCCATCCATACAAGGTAGGCTGGTGTTACTTACAGCTGTGATGTTAGGTTTGTCGCCGACTGTCACGGTTGTGGTTGTAATTGCTGAGCAGTTACTAGCTGTGGTAACAGTTACGGAGTATATACCTTCCTTAGCAGCTACTTCGATTTCTCTTCCTGAGAAAAGAAGACCAGCAGGATCTGACCATTGGTAAGTGGCGTTAGGTATAAATGAACTTGTGAGATTGACATTATCTCCTTCACATACAGGACCGGAATTAGATGCGCCTATATTTAAAGAATTTTCTACCTGCGCTATGAATTCTAATGAAGCGATTGAGCTGCATAAGCCTTCTTCTACTATTACCGTCCATTGTCCAGACTGTGCTGCTGTGATAGATGAAATCACTAAGCTACTACTTGTTACGGATCTGAAAAATACACCATTGAGATACCATATATATAATGTTCCACTAGGCACATTTCTTACTGTAAATACAGCGGTCTGACCTTCGCATAGAATGTTTTCTCCTTCTATTATTGGCCTAGGTGGACTGTCAATTACAATTACTTGAGCAGTTATATTATCTGAAGGACAGTTGCCATTTTTCACGACAAGTGAATATATGCCTTCATTACTTCTATTAGCGTCGGTTATGACAGATGCAAATTGTCCGTTGGAAAAATAGTTGTCCGGTCCATTCCATTCATAAGTATAATTAGGGTTAAAGGTTGTTGACGATAATGAAATATCACCTCCTTCGCAGACCGTAATAAATGGATCAGAAATCGTAGCTTGTGGCGGTGGAATTACATTGACTTCTATTGTAATAGAAGGATTAGAATTGCAATTGTCACCGTTCACTTCCACGTAATAAAAATGTTTTAGCCGACATTTTAACAGGAGAAATGCTTTTTGATGGCTTTGTT
>JALZVB010000274.1 GCA_023300835.1 Saprospiraceae bacterium
GTGACACGTGATAGAATATACGGTTCTAGTGATTGGAACGGTAAGCAGTTTACGGTTATCGATACTGGAGGATTTGTCAAAAACAGTGACGATGTATTTGAAAAAGCGATAAGAGAACAAGTTCATATCGCTATGGACGAAGCAGATGTCATTCTATTTGTCGTAGATGTTACAACAGGTGTAACGGACCTAGATGAGCAGATGGCTAACATCCTAAGAAGAGAGCATAAAAAGGTATTTATAGCTGTCAACAAAGTTGATAACCATACCAGAATGCTACAAGCTAATGAGTTCTGGAGTTTAGGGTTTGAGAACACATTTTTCCTATCGGCAATAAGTGGATCAGGAACGGGAGAAGTCCTAGATGCCATCAGTGATTTTATTCCTGCAGACTCAGATACTACTGATAAAGACATACCTAGAATTGCTATTGTAGGACAACCTAATATCGGTAAGTCATCTCTTACCAATGCCTTACTAGGAAAAGAAAGAAACATAGTTACTGACGTTGCGGGTACAACCCGTGATGCTGTTAATACTTATTGTAACAAATATGGTAAAGAGTTCTATCTTATGGATACAGCAGGTATACGTAAGAAGAGTAAAGTACACGAGAACCTTGAATTCTATTCCGTCATGAGAGCCATCAAAGCGATGGAAGAATGTGACATCGTTATCTTGATGATAGATGCCGTAGCTGGAATAGAAGCACAAGATCTAGCCATATTCTCCCTTGCTGCAAAAAGACATAAAGGTGTTGTCGTTTGTGTAAACAAGTGGGATCTCATAAAAGAAAAAGAGACCAATACCGCTAGGGATATTGAAGAGAAGTTAAAGAAAAAGCTATCTCCGTTCAACAATGTTCCTATTATCTTTACAAGTGTTCTTGAAAAGCAGCGAATCAATAAGGTAATAGAAAGTGCATTGATGGTTTACGAAAATAGATCGACTAAAATCAAAACATCTGAGCTTAATAAAGTCATGCTGGATGTCATAGAAAAGAATGAGCCGCCTGGGCACAGAGGTCGTTTTATCAAGATAAAGTACGTTACCCAATTGCCTATGCCTTATCCTGCATTTGCCTATTTCTGTAACCACCCAGAACATGTAAAAGAGAACTATAGAAATTTCTTGATAAATAAAATGAGACACCATTTCAACTTTGAAGGTGTTCCAATAAGTTTATTCTTCAGAGCTAAAGACAAATAGAACTACTAACTGATAAGTGAAAACAGATGGGTATTATAACTACTGAAATTGAAGGACTCTACTTATATGAACCTCGTGTATTTTCTGATGAGAGAGGTTACTTTTTTGAATGCTTCAATGCCAAAGTATGGGAAGCTGAAGGGGTTCATTACAACTGGGTTCAAGACAATGAATCTAGATCTAAGTATGGTACAATAAGAGGTATGCATTACCAGACAGCTCCTCATGGACAAGCCAAACTTATCAGAGTTACTAAAGGAAAAGTACTCGATATCGTAATAGACTTACGCAAAGACAGTAAAACCTATGGCGATCAATTCAGTGTTGTTCTCAGTAATAAAAACAAAAGACAAATGCTTATCCCACGGGGCTTTGCACATGGATTTGTAACATTAAGTAGAGAGGCTGTTTTCAATTACAAATGCGACAATTACTACCATAAAGAAAGTGAGGCTGGAATAAATCCATTAGATGAATCGCTCAAAGTAAAATGGAAAATTGATCCGAAAGCGGCAATCGTATCTGAAAAAGATGAAGCTTTACCTATGATAGGTGATCATGTGCCTTATGAGAAGTAGCGTAAATTATATAGATGATTTTCAGTATTAGAGCAGCCTATAATTAGAATAATACATTCAGATTATGGTTCCTTATTTACTCCCAATAACATAGTGCTTCAATAACGACTCCCCTATTAACCAATCAATAGGCTCATCTATTTCTAGTGCTGTATAATCAGGCATTAAATATATTCCGATCTTTCCAGAAAGTCTATTCTTATAGGACATGATATTGAAAATCAAATTAATATAAAGGGCCCCATTCTCCATGTTATATCCATCAAAGTCTTGTCTTCTAGGACGAGATTTAAAGTCATAGTTTATCGGTTCACTATCATTCCAGAAGAATCGTTTAGTATTGACACAAGAAAGTAAACTGTCCACTTCAGTATTTTCATATTGCGTAATAGCTTCTTCTAAATGAATAGAAGTCGTGAGCGGCGAGGTCGCTTGTACAAGTAAAACAACATCGTTCAGTACACATTCAGTATCCTCTATAACTTCTAATAGAACAGATTCTGTAGAAGCTTCGTTAGAAGAATTTATTTCTGATCGTTGATGTATTTCTAATTTGTTAAACCCGAAACTCAAGCCCGTTTCTGCTATCAATTCATGATCTGTAGAAAGGACAATCTTATCTATAGCTTCGCACTCTTGGCAAGCCAATAACGTCCAATAAATTAATGGCTTACCACAAAATTCTTTTATGTTCTTGAGCGGTATCGATTGGCTTCCTCCCCTAGCTGGTATGATCGCAATAACTGACATAAATAGAATATGATATTAATTATGTTCTTTTAGCTTTTCTCTCTGTGGCTTTTCAATCTCCAATATTTCTGAAGGTTTGTATCGTAAAGCCGCATGTGTAGCTTGTAGATTTCTCACTAATTTAGACAATCCAGACGGTTCTAGTGAAGCCGCATGATCTGTACCCTTCCATGTCCTATCTTTGGTAAAATGGCGTTCTATCCATTGCGCACCTAATGTGTATGCCGCTAGGTCAATAGCTATACCTAGATGATGTCCAGAAAATCCAGTAGATGCTGTTTTGGAACCGTAAGACTTCTTAATACGGTTTATCTCAAGTAGGCAGACGTCATCAAATGCAACTGGATATCCAGAAGTACAGCTGTACATAACCAATCTTTTACTTTGATCATCTGTACTGAAAATTTTAAAAATAGCAAGTTCTTCCGCCTTGGTTGTCATTCCTAAAGAGATATGTATCTGGCCAGAATAAGCATCTCTTAACTTTGTTAATAATGCAAGATTATTGTTACAAGCTGAAGGAACTTTGATAAAGTCTGGTTTCAGAGAAATTATATCATCTGCTGAAGTTAGATCCCACACAGAACATGCGTACCCAATTCCTAAACCGTCACAGTATGCTTTAAGTTCAGTATGCTGCTCCACATCAAATTCTAAAAACTCTCGATGAGCCCCATAAGTATCACCATAAGAATTGTAAGACACCGGATGAGGTGTATTGTATTCTGTATTGGTTAAGAGCTCAGAAGGGTTTCTTTTCTGGAATTTGGCGTAATCAGCTTTGGCCTGATGAGCTAGAAGGATCAATTCCTTAGCGATATCCATATCTCCTTTATGGTTACAACCTATCTCAGCGATAACTTTAGGGATTATGTATGGACTCATAGAGATGCTTTAGATGAATATTTTTATTAAATATTGTAATAGATACGCAAGTTAAGAGAGTAATTTAGTTACAAATGATAATTTTGACTTAAAGTTCTGTCATAATTATATCAATTGAAATAATATGAGTTTAATAAAAGAAATAAAGGCCAACAACCTTGAGATTACAGAAAGTAGAAAGCTAATATTAGATAAATTAGCTAACACATTATGGAAATCATTGAATGTAACCCAACAAGCCAATATAGTTTTCATATGTACACATAATTCTAGAAGATCTCAACTAGCTGAGTTTATTCTAGAATTACTATCTGAAGAACATGGTCTTAAGATAAAAAGCTACTCTGCAGGTACCGAAGTAACGGCATTTAACCCCAGGATGATTACTGCGATTGAGAGTTTTGGAGAAAAATTTACAATAAAGAAAGCGGGAGACAATCCGATTTATAGTCCACAAAAACAACCAAAAAAGCTATATTTTTCTAAAGTGTACGACGATACCAGTATCCCTAAGGAGAACTTAATAGTAGTTACCGTATGCAGTTCAGCAGAACAAAATTGTCCTTATATA
>JALZVB010000275.1 GCA_023300835.1 Saprospiraceae bacterium
GAGAGGAATGGTTATCGTTGCTCCAGGTAGTGTAAAGCCTCACCATCACTTCAAGTGTGAAGTGTATGTTCTAGGAAAAGATGAAGGTGGAAGACATACACCGTTCTTTAATGGTTATAGACCACAATTCTATTTCAGAACAACCGATGTAACTGGTGATTGTGTATTACCTGCAGGTGTAGAAATGGTTATGCCTGGCGATAATGTAACACTAGAAGTTAAATTACTAAGTCCTATTGCAATGGAGAAAGGTTTAAGATTTGCGATAAGAGAAGGTGGTAGAACTGTAGGTGCAGGTCAAGTAACAGAAATACTAGCATAAGAATTTAGTTCTTTGCAAATGATAATATAAGAGGAAAATTAAGCATCTATTATAGGTGCTTAATTTTCTGATTTTTACCATACCCATTAAGATGGGTATTATTTAAAGAAATAGGGGAATGGCTCAATTGGTAGAGCAGTGGTCTCCAAAACCGAAGGTTGCAGGTTCGAGTCCTGTTTCCCCTGCTATAGAGAAATATTATGAACGATGTAGTTTTATATGTAAAAGAGAGTTACAATGAATTAATTCATAAGGTAACTTGGCCAACATGGGCTAGTCTTTTTAGTAATACAAGATTAGTTATAGTGGCTTCTGTGATATTATCATTACTTATATTTGTAATGGATTTGATCGCTAAAGGTGCACTTACCAGTATTTATAACTTAAACTTTTAGTAAAGGTTATGGCCGAAGAAACGAGATGGTATTCTTTACGTGTAATAAGCGGAAAGGAAAAGAAAATTAAGGCTTACATAGAGTTAGAACTTCAGAGAAAGAAGTGGCTAGACTTTGTACCCCAAGTGCTTGTACCTAGTGAGAAAGTTTATAAGATCAGGAATGGTAAAAAAGTTATCCTTGATAGAAACATACTCCCAGGTTACATCCTTATCGAAGCACTACCTTCTAAGTTTTCAGGAGAAATAATCCAAGCTATTACTAACGTCCCCAATGTAATTCATTTTTTAGGCAGAGGAAATCCGACGCCTATGAGACAGTCTGAAGCTAACAGAATGTTAGGTAAAGTTGATGAATCTCAAGAAGTAGGCGAATCAATGTTAGAACCATTTATAGTTGGAGAAACTATAAAAATAATTGATGGTCCTTTCAATGATTTTGTTGGTGACATTAAAGAAGTTAACGAAGAAAAGAAAAAGCTGAAGGTTATAGTTAAAATCTTTGGAAGAGGGACAGAAGTGGAACTCAATTTCATGCAAGTAGAAAAACAATAATAAACATACACAAGTCTAATAATTATGGCAAAGGAAATAACAGGTTTCATTAAGTTACAGGTTAGAGGAGGAGCAGCCAATCCATCTCCTCCAGTTGGTCCAGCACTAGGTGCGAAAGGAGTCAACATAATGGAGTTCTGTAAAAGATTTAATGCTAAAACAGAAGACAAAAAAGGTCAACTATTACCAGTAGTAGTAAGTATCTATAAGGATAAGTCTTTTGATTTTGTTATCAAAACACCTCCTGCTGCAGTTCAGCTTTTAGAAGCTGCAAAGTTGAAATCAGGTTCTGCTGTTCCCAATAGAGATAAAGTAGGGAAAGTAAGTTGGGATCAGGTTAAGACTATTGCAGAAGACAAGATGCCTGACCTTAATGCATTTAAAATTGAATCAGCTATGAAAATGATAGCAGGTACAGCAAGAAGTGCAGGTTTAGTTGTAGAAGGTACACCACCTTGGGAAGCATAAGAATAAAGTGATTTTTAATACAGGGAGTCAGAAATGACGCTATTACCTTAAACTATATTATGGCAAAATTAACTAAGAAGAGAAAAATAGCCAATGCTAAAGTAGATCCTGAAAAGGCCTATGATATCAATGCCGCTATGAAATTAGTCAAAGAAGTAAATACGGCTTCATTTGATGCCTCAGTAGATATGCACATTAGACTTGGAGTAGATCCACGTAAAGCAGATCAAGCAATTAGAGGTACCGTTTCATTACCTAATGGAACAGGAAAATCCAAGACAGTTCTTGTTCTCTGTACTCCAGATAAGGAGGAGGAAGCGAGAGCTGCTGGTGCAGATTACGTTGGCTTAGACGAATTTGTAGTTAAAATCCAAAATGGTTGGACTGACGTTGATGTTGTAATTGCAGCACCTAATGTTATGGCCCAAGTCGGTAAAATTGGTAGAATTTTAGGACCAAGAGGTTTGATGCCAAACCCTAAGTCAGGTACAGTAACACCTAATGTAGGTGCAGCTGTTCAGGATGTAAAGGGTGGTAAAATCGCTTTTAGAGTTGATAAATTCGGAATTATCCATAATAGTATTGGTAGAGTTTCATTTTCTGCGGAAAAATTAGCAGAGAATGCTAATACACTTGTGCAGACTATTATGAAATTAAAGCCATCTTCTGCTAAAGGAGCTTACCTTAAGACGATCAGTGTTGCAAGCACGATGAGTCCAGGTATATTGGTTGACCCTAAAACAACAGGGTCTATAATTCTATAATTATTGTCAATTTTAAAAGAAGAAATCATGAAAAAAGAAGATAAAAAAGCAATAGTTGCCGAATTGACAGATAAGTTCTCTGCGGCTAACTTTTTCTATATAGCAGACTCATCATCTCTTTCAGTTGAAAAAGTGAATGACTTTAGACGTATGTGTTTCAACAAAGATGTTGAAATGAGAGTTGTAAAAAACTCGTTAGTTAAAAAAGCACTAGAGTCTATAAATGATGATAGTAGATACGATAGTATCTATGGTGCTCTTAAAGGCCAGACCGCATTGTTGTTTTCAGATACAGCTAATGCACCTGGTAAAATTCTTGAAGAGTTCAGAAAGAAAAATGATAAGCCGGTACTAAAAGCGGCTTATATAGATGCAAGTGTATACATCGGTGACGATGCAATAAAAGAGCTTGCTGCTCTTAAATCAAGAGAAGAATTAATAGGAGATGTAATTATGTTATTACAATCACCTGCTAAAAATGTTATTTCAGCACTTTCATCTAGTGGTCAGACTATCTCAGGATTGTTAAAGACATTAGCAGATAGACCTGAATCTTAATTACGGCTTCCAAGCTAATCGCATCGTTATGGGTGCAATTATTTATAATATATTAAAAATTTATCATGGCAGACATTAAGTCAATTGCAGAACAGTTAGTAAACCTTACTGTTAAAGAAGTTAGCGAATTAGCTGACATATTGAAAGAAGAATATGGTATCGAACCTGCAGCAGCAGCAGTTGCAATGGCTCCAGCTGGAGGCGGAGATGCTGGTGGAGGAGCAGCTCAAACTGAATTTACAGTTATGTTAACTTCTGCTGGTGGGTCTAAATTAGGCGTAGTAAAAGAAGTTAAAAATCTAATGGGTCTTGGCTTGAAAGAGGCAAAGGCACTTGTTGATTCAGCTCCATGTGCATTGAAAGAAGGTGTTTCTAATGATGAAGCAGAATCTATCAAAGCTGCATTGGAAGGTGCTGGTGCTAGCGTTGAAATAAAGTAAACGTTTCTAGTATTGTTAGAAGAAATTCTTTTAGCACAAAAAGGAATAGTAAAGCTTAGTCGCTCTTGTAGCGGCTAAGCTATACCTATTTTAATCTAACTAAAATAGAGTACGAGTTACTCATATTTAATAACGGATCGGTTAAAAAATAACTATATGGCTCAGGCAAGTTTATTGGCTCCTGCTAAAATTAGACATAGTTTTGGTAAAATAAAGGCTGCTGATTACCCGGATTTATTAGAAATCCAGTTAAAATCATTTCAGGAATTCTTCCAACTAGAAACAACCCCTGAAAATCGTGGAAACGAAGGATTATTTAGCGTTTTCCAAGATAATTTTCCTATAACTGATGCAAGAAATATATTTGTTCTTGAGTTTTTAGACTATTTTATTGACCCTCCTAGATATTCTATTGCAGAATGTATGGAGAGAGGTCTTACTTACAGTGTTCCGCTCAAAGCTAAATTGAGATTATCATGTAATGATGAAGAACATGTAGATTTCCAAACCATCGTTCAAGATGTGTTCCTTGGAAATATACCTTATATGACACCAAAAGGTACTTTTGTTATCAATGGAGCTGAGAGAGTTGTTGTTTCGCAACTACACAGATCTCCAGGTGTATTCTTTAGCCTAAACTTCCACCCTAATGGTTCTAAGATTTACTCAGCGAGAGTAATTCCATTCAAAGGAGCTTGGATGGAATTTACAACAGACATCAACAACGTGATGTTTGCTTATATAGATAGAAAGAAAAAGTTTCCAGTAACAACATTGCTTCGAGCAATTGGATATGATTCCGATAAAGATATTCTTGAGATTTTCGGATTATCAGAAGAAATAAATACTGATGCTAAAAGCCTTAAGAAAGCAATAGGTAGAAAGTTGGCTGCCAGAGTATTGAAAAAATGGAATGAAGATTTCGTTGATGAAGATACGGGTGAGGTTGTTACAATCGAGCGAAATGAAATTATATTAGAAAGGGATGATACCCTTGATGAAGAAAACATAGTATTAATATCTGAGTCAGGTGTTGAAACAATTATTCTTCAGAAAGAAAGAACCGGTGAAGACGCTAAGGATTTTTCTATAATCTATCAAACATTACAGAAAGATCCATCTAGTTCAGAGCTAGAGGCTGTTACCCAGATATACAGACAATTAAGAGGTACTGATCCACCCGATGAGGAAACAGCGAGAGGTATTATTGATAAGTTGTTTTTCTCAGATAAGAGGTATAATCTTGGAGAAGTAGGTAGATATAAGATCAACCGTAAGCTTAAGCTTGACATTCCTGAAAACAATCTTGTATTAACCAAAGATGATATCATCTCGATCATCAAGTTCATTGTTGATTTAATTAATCAACGTGCTGAATTGGATGATATTGATCACCTGAGTAATAGAAGGGTGAAGACGGTTGGAGAACAATTGTACGGACAATTTGGAGTTGGACTTGCTAGAATGGCAAGAACGATAAGAGAAAGAATGAACGTAAGAGACAACGAGGTGTTTACACCTATTGATCTTATTAATGCAAGAACACTTTCTTCTGTTATAAACTCATTTTTTGGATCAAGTCAACTGTCTCAATTCTTAGATCAAACAAATCCACTTTCTGAAATCACGCATAAGAGAAGAATTTCTGCTCTAGGGCCAGGTGGTTTATCAAGAGAAAGAGCAGGATTTGAAGTAAGAGATGTTCACTACAGTCACTACGGGAGATTGTGTACTATTGAAACACCAGAGGGACCGAACATTGGGCTAATTTCAACACTTTGTGTTTTTGCAAAAGTGAATAAAATGGGTTTCTTAGAAACACCATATAGAAAAGTTGATAATGGCATTGTTGATCTTGGTGAAGAAATACAATATATTAGTGCGGAAGGTGAAGATTACAAAAAAATAGCTCAAGCCAATGCACCAGTAAAGGAGAATGGAGCATTTTTAAGTGATAGAGTTAAGTGTAGAGAACATGGTGATTTTCCAGTTCTTGTACCATCGGAAATTGAATTTATGGATGTTGCACCTAACCAGATTGTAGGTGTATCCGCTTCACTTATTCCATTCTTGGAGAATGATGATGCCAACAGAGCCCTGATGGGGTCAAACATGCAACGTCAGGCAGTTCCATTGATCAAGCCTAGGTCTCCAATTGTAGGAACAGGAATAGAAAAGAAGGTAGCACAGGATTCTAGAATTCTTATCAATGCAGAAGGTAATGGAATTGTCCAATACGTAGATGCTAATGAGATAATAATAGAATACGATAGAAGTGAAAATGATGAACTTGTATCTTTTGTAAGTAATGTAAAGACTTATCGTCTCACTAAATTTCAGAGAACTAACCAAGGAACAACAATCAACCTTAAGCCTATTGTTAAAAAAGGGGATAGAGTTGTAAAAGGAACTTTACTTTCTGATGGATATGCAACAGAAAAAGGTGAGTTGGCATTAGGTCAAAACTTACTAGTTTCTTTCATGCCATGGAAAGGATACAACTTTGAGGATGCGATTGTGTTATCTGAAAGAGTTGTTAGAGAAGATATATTTACATCTATACATATTGCTAGTTACGAACTAGAAGTTAGGGACACTAAGCTAGGTGAAGAGGAGTTAACTAATGATATTCCAAATGTATCAGAAGAAGCAACTAAAGACCTTGATGAGAATGGAGTTATCAGGCTAGGAGCTTGGGTAAAAGAAGGTGACATAATAATTGGTAAGATTACACCTAAGGGAGAATCTGATCCTACGCCGGAAGAGAAACTACTTAGAGCAATCTTTGGAGACAAAGCTGGTGATGTAAAAGATGCTTCGCTTAAAGCTTCACCTTCAACTAGAGGTCTTATAATAGATAAGAAGTTATTTGCTAGAGCTAAAAAGGATAAATTCCAAAAGGTTCAAGAAAAGGAACTTCTGTCTAAACTTGAAGACGTTCATGCGATTGCCTTAAATGAGCTGCGAACAATGCTTATTGATAAGTTGTTGACAATATTGAAAAGTAAGTCAGCTGCAGGTGTAAGAAGTATATACAACGAAGACTTAGTATCCAAAGGTTCTAAATTTTCTACAAAGGTTTTGAAGGATATTGACTATTCACAAGTAGATTATTCTAATTGGACAAATGACGACGATACGAATAAACTTGTTTCTAGACTACTTCACAATTACAGTATTAAAGTAAATGAAGAAGTAGGTAGATATAAAAGAGAGAAATTTAATATCAGTATAGGTGATGAGTTACCAGCTGGTGTACTAAAGCTTGCTAAAGTTTACTTGTGTAAAAAGAGAAAACTTAAAGTAGGGGATAAGTTAGCAGGAAGACATGGTAATAAGGGAATCGTTTCTAGAATTGTAAGACAGGAAGATATGCCTTTCTTAGAAGATGGAACGCCTGTAGACATCGTTCTTAATCCACTAGGTGTACCATCTAGAATGAACTTGGGACAGATATTTGAAACTGTTCTAGGTTGGGCAGGTAAGAAATTAGGAATGAAGTTCGCAACGCCAATATTTGATGGAGCGAGTCTTGATGAAATAGATCAATATGTTCAGAAAGCAGGTCTTCCTACATTAGGTCAAACTTTCTTATACGATGGAGAGACAGGAAATAAATTTCACCAGGAAGCGACTGTTGGAATTATTTACATGCTTAAGTTGTCACACATGGTTGATGATAAGATGCATGCAAGATCTATCGGACCATATTCACTTATTACGCAACAACCGTTAGGTGGTAAGGCCCAGTTTGGTGGTCAGAGATTTGGTGAGATGGAAGTATGGGCACTGGAGGCATTTGGTGCTGCACATATACTTAGAGAGCTTTTGACACTTAAGTCAGATGATATTCTAGGTAGAGCGAAGACATACGAAGCCATTGTAAAGGGTGATAACTTGCCGCAATCAAGTATTCCCGAATCATTTAATGTACTTATCCATGAATTACGTGGATTAGCATTGGATATTAAATTTAATTAACTTTTTAATACAATTTGGATATGGGAATTAAACGTAATGAAAATCAGCAAACTGGTAACTTTGATACGATAACAATATGCCTTACATCTCCTGATGATATATTAGAAAGGTCATACGGTGAAGTATTAAAACCAGAAACTATAAACTACAGAACTTATAAGCCAGAAAGAGATGGTTTATTCTGCGAAAGAATCTTCGGACCTGTCAAAGATTATGAGTGCTACTGTGGTAAGTATAAAAGAATCAGATACAAAGGTATTGTATGTGATAGATGTGGCGTAGAAGTTACAGAGAAGAAAGTGAGAAGAGAACGTATGGGACAC
>JALZVB010000276.1 GCA_023300835.1 Saprospiraceae bacterium
AGAAATTCCAAACTGAAAACATGTTACCCGCAGGTCATCTTGATTATGAAACATTGACGGCTTTGGGATTTAATTAATTACTGATTAAGCAGTCTGAGGATTGAAATAATAAGAACCCAAACTACATTAACCATGAGAGTAACCATATACTCTGCCTCTAGTGCGACAATACATAAACAATACTTTGATGCGGCGAGAGAACTTGCGGAGTATCTGCATAAGGCAAAAGTAGAAATAGTTTTTGGTGGTGGCGCTACTGGACTTATGGGACAACTTGCAGATACTTATGTCGAACTTGGCGGTGATATACTAGGCATCATGCCACAGTTTATGAAAGATATAGAATGGGCACATCCTGGTGTCAAGCGCTTCATATTTACGGAGACTATGAATCAGCGTAAAGAGAAACTGATAGAAGGGACAGATGCTATAATTGCACTGCCAGGAGGGACAGGTACTTTAGAAGAACTCTTTGAAGTTATAACATTGAAGCGCCTAGGATTATTTACCAAACCTATAATCATCCTCAATACCAATGGTTATTACGATCACCTCAGAGCTATGTTGGAGCACTGTGTGACCGAGGATTTCATGATAGAGAAACATCTGACTATGTGGTCATTTGTAGATCATCCACATGAGGTATTCCCAGCTATACAATCTGCAGAAGAATGGAAAGAAGATGCTATTAATTATACTGTGCCTAGGGAAGTAGATTCTCTTTAGATGATTTGTAGAATCACCTTCATGCTGGATACGATTCTTTTTTTTATTTGAATCAAACCTAATTTTTAACAAGCCTAAGGTTACAATACAATCAAGAAGTTTAATTACCTTATAATAAATTTCTATTTGCCATCACGCAACACTTTTGACGCTATGTCTATATAAGAATTGTCGACGTGTGATAGAATTAAATCTTAGCATTCAATAAAAGTTTGAAATATGTTAAAAATGAAATATATACTTCTACTGCTCCTAGTTATAGGGCTATTTACAGCCTGTAATGATGACGATATCTTAGGGGAATCGGAAATAACAACGATAACGCCTGGCCCTCAGAATAGAATTGTGGCTTCCGTATCTGGTATAGTTGTAGATCAGCAGGATAAACCGATGCAGGATTTGGAACTTAATTTTAGAGGGACAACTTATACGACAGATGTTAATGGATATTTTAGAATAATAGATACACCTACCTCTGATCAAGGCGGTTACCTGACATTTACACAGTCTGGATATTACAATAATTATAAGTATTTCTATCCTGAAGCTGGTAAGCAGTCATTTGTAAGAGTAAGAATGGTAGCGGAAAAGTTATCAGGAGATTTTAGAACTGTAGAAGGCGGTATAATACAAGTTGATGGTGGTGCAACGGTAGCTTTTGATCCCAACTCTATTGTAGATGGTAATAATGACCCTTATACAGGCTCTGTGAACGTATATGCCTATTGGTATAACCCTAGCTCTGGTGTATTGCAAGAAGAAATGCCTGGAGACCTGAGAGGAATCAATCTGGAAGAACAAGCGGTACAATTGGCTACCTATGGTATGATGGCTGTAAATCTTAAGGATGCAAGCGGTAATAAATTGCAGATTGCAGACGGACAGAAAGCAACATTGACTTTCCCTATTCCTTCTGAATTAATAAACGATGTACCAGAAAAGATTGCCACTTGGTCTTATGATGAAGGCGGAATCAACGAAGCAGGTAATCAAACGCAAGGCGGTTACTGGAACGAAGAAAGTACGGCTCAACTTATAGATGGACAGTATGTAACTGAAGTAACTCACTTTTCTTTTTGGAATTGTGATGTCCCATTCCCACTTGTAGAAATCTACGGTAAGCTTGTAGATCAGAATGGACAATCCTTGAAATATTATGACATATGTATATCGGTATTGTCTGGATTTAGGACGGGATATGGCTGGACAGATAGTAACGGTGGCTTCAGAGGAAAAGTACCTAAAGATGAACGTCTGCTTCTGGTTGTCAAAGATGAATGCGGCAATGTTGTTTTTGAACAAGCCATAGGACCTTTCTCAGAGGAAACTTCTCTTGGAGATATTATAATTGAACTAGAGGAACAGACTATAATAGAAGGTAGGCTTCTATGTGATGGTGTTCCTGTGACAAATGGTTATGCACTGCTAAGGATCAATGACCGGAAAAATTATATCATAGATGTAGATGAGAATGGAAATTTTGAGTTTATCTTGAGTGGGAACTGTCCTTCTTTATCCGTAACCCTTGTTGGATGGAATTTAGATCAAGTATCAACCTCTGACCCTCTAGTGAATAATAACTTGACAGAATTCTGGGACGTAGGCGACCTAGAAACATGTGAAAATGAATTAGATGAATATATAATTGTAAAGGTTGATGATTTTCAATTTATAATTACAGACCCATCAGCTAGTATAAGGGATGGCAGATTACAGATTACTGGATTCCATCAAGAGTTAGAAGAGTCATTTGCTGAATTTGTTTTTAAGACCTGGGACCTTGGCACTATAAACGATATTGAAAGAGTCAATATTGGTTCTTATAGGGACAATGTTTTTTCTCAATATTCTTGCTTTGATATAACAAGTTGTTCAGTTATTGATATGAATTTAACTATGACTTCTTTTTTAGTTGATGATTATATAATGGGGGAATATATGGTAGAACAAAACGGAGAGGTATTCATGGGTTCTTTTCGCGTAAAGTTGGATGAGGTAAAACTAGAGACTAAGATATCTGGCATGTTCTTTCTAGATACCAATTGTGATGGTATCAGAAATAATGGTGAGAATGGTGATCAATTGGCCGGTTCTAGGTTGGATGTTTATAGCGAAAGTGGTGAATTGATACAGAGTATATCAGCAGGTCCTAATGGAGAATATGAAATATCTAATTTAATAGCAGGAAACTATAATGTTTTTCCAATACCTCCTATCGCTCACGTGTTCACAGATCTCAATATCGGCACAGATTCTACGATTGACAATGATGTAGACCCTTCTACTGGATCAACAGCGTTGTTTGAAGTTGGAACAACTAACTTTGATAACATCGATTTCGGTATCAAATACGGTGGCACAATGATCTGTAATGATTCTATTCAAGGGGCTTTTTGTGGTGGACTTGGAAGTATTTATATGGAGGCATTTGACATGCTGGGTGCAGGGTATTCCTTTCTGATTACAGATGCTGCAGGACAACTTGTAGTTAGTGTTGATGAGAGATTTAACAACTGGGTAATCGTAAGCCTAAAGCCTGGAACATACACATATGTTATCGAGAGTTCTAATAATGGAAGATGTGAAAAAACTTTTGAGGTTGAACTACTTACGGGGACTGGTAATACTGACTGTCAATATGTTACATCTGGATCTTGTGACCAAGGAGAACTAATGTTTGAAATTTTTGGAGAGTGCGAAGCGACAACCTATCTATGGTCTAATGGAGCGACTACTCCAGATATTATAGCAGGAGAAGGTACTTATTCTCTTACAGTTACGGATGCTAATGGTTGTACAGCTGTAATAGAAGACATAGAAACGGGGAGTGGCTCAGAGGTAAATGCTATTTTTGGTTTTGTCTGGATTGAAGAATTTGGAAATGATTTTTACGATGCCGATGAGCAATTCGCAGATAGCCTTTTGGTAGAATTATTCTATGCTGAAAATCTTATTGATCCTATTCAAACTACAATTATGAGCTTTTTTGATGGATATAGCTTTTTTGATTTAGAACCTAATAGAGATTATGTTGTCCGATTTGTAACTGATCTACAATTTGTTAATCAGAATGCTGCTAATGAATCTATTGATAGTGATGCTGATCCATTGACTGGTTTTACAGATCCAATATCAATGGGTGATTGTGGACAGATTCCTAATATATCAGCAGGAATAATAAATTAATTCCTATTGGGTAAAAAATATAACATAGAAGAAATCATAGAAGGTTGCAAGAATAAGCAACCTATATATCAACGAGCCCTGGTGGATGGTTTCTCTGATCTGTTATATTCTATTAGCCTGAGATATGTAGGACATCCTGCAACGGCACAAGATGTATTACAAGAAGCCTTTATCAGAATTTTTAAAGCTTTCAAAAATTATGATTCTGATAAAGGTTCTCTTTCTGCTTGGATGAGAAAAATTACTGTAAACGAGGCATTGAAGTCACTCAACAAAAAGAAAGTTAAATACAGTACACTTTCTGTTGACTTCAATGAGAAGTATGGCGTTGCGCCAGAGATATTACGTAAGATGGATGCCGAAGATTTACTTAAAGTTGTACAATCACTGCCAGAGGGATATCGACAAGTGTTCAACCTCTCTGTTATAGAAGGATACTCTCATAAAGAAATCTCTCAGTTACTAGGTATTCAACCGGTCTCTTCTAGATCCAATCTATCAAGAGCCAAGCAAATCTTAAGAAAAAAATTAAATAGTTTTAAAAATAGTGAGACATGGGTCAGAACGAACTAGATAACTTTATAAAAGATTCTCTCTATAATCGCAGGACACCTATTGACAATGATGTGCTATGGCAGAATATAACTCGTAAAAAGAAAGTTGACACAGCTGCTTTGTTTTTTAAAGTATTTGTTACATCACTTTTACTGATTGTTATAACAGCTTTTTTCTTTAATAACACCTTCACAAATATTACTGGCAATGCAGGCCTTGATAAAGACAAGGGCACCTATAATTCAGATTCTAATATTAAGGATCTAGAAAATGCAACTACAATAAATAATAGAATTGTTGAAAGTGAAACAGTTATAACTAACAACTCAAACCAAAATTTTCACCAAAGTGTAAATAAGAAGACTATTACAAAATCCTCAATTCCAAATGCAAAAAACACTACAAGCGTTGTTAATTCTAAGAATAATACGCTGTCAAAACAATTGAATTCCGCCCATACAATCCAAAACGCAGTCTTCCACAATCAAAAAACCACTGACTTAAAAGAAAATAAAATAGATAATCCATTAGGCCAAACTATTGCACCTATAGGAAACTCATATGTGTTAGCTAATGAACAAGTAGAAAAAAGTAAGAAATTTTATCAGCCGGTTCCAATTGACAATAAAGTTATAACCGTATCTGAGTTAGAAAGGAAATCTTATTTGTTACCAAATGAAAATAGTGTTTTGACACTAAGCGAAGGCAGAAAAGATAAGATAGAATGCTATGACTACAATAAGAAAAAACCTAAAGTTACTGTAGAGGCATATTCGTCTATTGATTATATAAATAATCAGTTGAGCAGTGTATCCGACATTGATAACTATCTACAAGACAGAAAAAGAACACAATCCCAGAAAGAAGGTTACCGAAGTGGACTTAGAATAAAGTATGCACTCAATAATGGCATATTTATAAAAGCAGGAATCGAACATGGTCTCGTAAAAGAAACATTTAACTTAGTTGAAACTACAGAAGAAACAAGGATCCTTCCTGACCAATTATTAGAAACGATAACTACTGGTGACACTACGATTTATATTTATGGTCCAGGTCCTGTGTTTTTTACAGAAACTACGACTTGGAACGTTCATAACACCTATAGAACTTGGGACATACCTCTTATGTTGGGATACCAACATGGAATAGGAAAATTGAATTTTGGGGTAGAAGCGGGTGCAACATATAACCTTTCACATAATGTAGAAGGGTATCTGTTAGCAGAATCTGGTACACCTGAAGTCATCACAGATATGTTTAAGTCTCGACTTTATACAACATTGACCGGTGGATTATTTGTTGGTTATAACCTTAATAATAAATGGGATGTTTCTGCATACAGTAGTTTCAGGCGACCATTGACGCATATCAACTCCAGTGAGAATATGATCAATCAGAAATTGACTATTGCTGGATTAGGTGTTTCTATGGGGTATACATTTTAGAGAATTGACGGTGTTCCCATATTGATGTAGAGTAGGTTTACAGAAATCCTTCGTGGATTAAAAATTGAGCCATCACCTCTAGTTTTTCATAGATTGTGTTTGGCTTTTTATGATTTGATCCCCAGTGAAAAAAACGCTTATAATTTTTCTCTAGATCATTCTTTCCGTATGCATTTAACCTTAAGTCGTATTTGAACTTAGGGGTCTTATTTACTATTTCCGGATTTACATATATTGTGCCTGATGCAATGTTTTCATCTTCACCATTGTAAACCAAAACACCAGGTCTATAACTGTCAGTATCTGTTAGAATAAATTGACCTACTGTTGTTATCCCATCTTTGATATGATATTTAGATTTTCCAGTTATTTTTTCTAGAGATATATTTCCAGGTTTTCTTTCTGTCAGTGGGCCTATTTTTTCTAATGTAAGCTTATAGTTTTTCTTTCTATTATCATTAGTTTCTAATAGTTTTTCATGTTCAGTTTTAGGTACAAAGTAGATCTGTTTTTCTACAAAAGCATTGAATTTTTCTTCATCCATTATGTGATCCTTAAAGAAACCGACCTTCTTTAAGTCTTTGAGACGTTGTTTGCCATATCTCATTATAGGGTTATAAGGTATGGTCGCAGTCAGTCCAGCAGTTGGAGAAATTACCTTGTATTGGTGATAAGCTTCTCTTGGCATTTTTTCATTTGGCAATTGTTCATAGTTGTAGATAGTGTCGATCAGTGATAAGACAATTTGTCCCTCTAGGTCAATTAATTCATACTTCTCTAATTTTCCTTTTTTATCAGCTTTTGTTTTTACCAAGTCATACCTGTGTACTTTATCTATCATGACTTTGCCATCTTTTAACTTTAGCTTTTGAGCATTGGCGTATGACAAGGAAAATAGGGCAAGGATTATAAAGAATTGTTTCATGGTTATGTTGTATTAATTTATCTGCGTTAGTGTTAAGTTAAAACAATTTCGCCTTGATCCAAATAATTGAACCAAGGCGAAATATATTTTAACATTACTTTACTCTAAAGGCATAAAGATTACATCAACCCTTCTATCACTTTTTCTTCTGTTATCCCTTCGGCTTCAGCTTTATAATTTCTTACGATTCTGTGTCTCAATACGTAATTAGCAATAGCTTGTACGTCTTCTATGTCTGGGCTGTACTTACCATTGACAGCGGCATGCGCTTTGGCACCTAAGACAAGATACTGTGATGCTCTTGGTCCTGCTCCCCATGATATATAATTATTGACGGCTTCTGTAGCCATTGGTGTATTCGGTCTTGTTTTACTGGCAAGTTTCACAGCGTATTCTAGTACATTATCAGCAATAGGAATTTTTCTTATCAGTTGTTGATACGCGATTATCTGATCTCCAGAAAGGATATTATTCAGTTGAACGGACTTATTGGTTGTTGTTTCTTTTACAACTTGTAATTCTTCTTCATAAGAAGGGTAGTCAAGTGTAATGTTGAACATAAATCTATCCAGCTGTGCCTCTGGCAGCGGATATGTTCCTTCTTGCTCGATAGGATTCTGTGTCGCCATTACAAAGAAAGGCTTAGGAAGTATATGTTTAACACCACTTATAGTTACAGACTTTTCTTGCATCGCTTCTAGTAGAGCCGCCTGCGTCTTAGGAGGCGTTCTATTGATCTCATCGGCAAGAACGATATTAGTAAATAATGGTCCTTTGTTAAACTGAAATGATCTATTTTCTCCTAGTATCTCAGATCCCGTTATATCTGAAGGCATAAGATCCGGTGTAAATTGGATTCTCTTAAAGTCCAGATCCAAGACTTGAGATATTGTACTTACAAGTAAGGTTTTAGCAAGTCCTGGCACGCCTACAAGTAGACTATGGCCATTAGCAAAAAGTGAGATTAATATTGTTCTCACAACCTCATCTTGCCCTATAATTACTTTAGAAATTTCAGCTCTTAAGTCTTTATATGACTTGGCTAATGCATCAACAGCTTCTTGGTCATTTTTATAATTCAAACTCTTTCTTTTTTATGCTCAATAATAGGGTTGTGCACATTTCTATATAGATTCCTTATAATTTAAGGCATTTATGTGCGGCACAACGGCAAAGATACAGATGATTAACGATTAATATCAAGGTTATTGGTTGGTAACGGCTTCTAAAATGTTAATGAATCGCAATTTTATATGAGCGCAGTTCATTATTGAACCCTTTTAGTGTTACAATATATATCCCTTTTGTCAACTGAGAGAGGTCATGTGTGGATCGGCCAGTAGATACCATGTGGTTAAGTGCTGATATTCCTGATAGGTTTATAATATTCATTTCTAGGCCCTGGTGATCTCCAATTGCGTAGTCTATTGTCAATATATTATCAGTGAATGTTACGCTTACGTTACCCGTATCGTCTATGTCGTTGACAGATGTAGAGATCATTAAGTTACCCCGTAAGCTGTTGAACCATATTATAGCATCTAGTGTAGCTGGAAGTACACAGCCCCCATGATCGAGTAGATTACTGTCGGTGTCTTTTCTTACAGCTTCTACTGATGTTGACCCATTTTCTTCCATTTTGGCAGCAGCTATGAGTGCATTTTTATAAGTGACTTGATCATCTCCCATACAATAGAATAACTTAGTAGGTGCTTTTGGTGCCCAGTCATATGTATCATTTCTTTTTAGCGCTTTCGCCAATGCGTTATCAGGATTGTTAAATAGGTCATCCACGACACTATCAAGGAATACTTTCTTAGGGATTACTTTTCCTTCAGTAACTTGTAATTCTGCTATCATTCTGCGGTTGAGTTCCCATAGATCTATGGTTTCGTCTCTGAATGCTTCTACATCAGCGATGTAAGCGGGTTTGAAAAAATCAGCTAATTCGACATCAGGAAACAAGTCTGATTCTGCTTCTATAAAACTCAATGTCGACCACCCGAGATAGGCAACGGTAAAGTACTCGTCATCTCCTAATGTAAAATCTCTCATGGCTTCTGACAGGCTGTATGGACCTGACATAGGCGCAGAACCTGTTACTGTGAAGTCATCAGCATGTTCCAGTTCAAATGATCTATGCGCTGCCATAGCTGCATGACCACCCTGAGAATACCCCGTTATAAAGAGTTGATCATTCAGTAAGATGTTATCGTCTTGGTTATCTATTTCCTGGAGTGCATATATCATATCTACACCTGCAGATGCTTCTGTCTCAGCATGCACATAAGGATGAATACCTGGACTGTCTCCTAGGCCAACATAATCAGGAGCACAAACCGCATAGCCAAACGAAGAAAACACCAGCGCTAATGTGAAACCGCCTGCTAGTTTAGAAGGGACATCTTCTCGACCAGCTACTGTTCCGTGTTGATAGCATGCCATAGGTAGGATTGTTCCACCTCCTACCTGAGGGATACATAGTAATCCAGAGGCTACGTGTTCGCTACCACGAGCATCAGCTGTATTGTATCTTACTTTGTATAAGTCTACGCCATATGGTACATTTAGGCCAATAAGATCCGCTATATCACTGGGGGAATAGGATTCTATCAACTGATAAGATTCTAATTTCTGAGATTGCACACTTAGAGTAATCAATAGAAGTATCAATAAACTGAGACATGATTTTTTCATCTTTATATCTTTCTTTAAATATAGGAATAACATATTAACGATGTGTTATAAATATTTGTCAATGCTATGGTAGTGCTCGTTGGCTAAATTCAAAATGGACAAAAAAAGAGCGCAGTTTCCTGCGCTCCTCTTCTCAATCTTTATAAATCTAAAAACTCAATTACTTCTCAATATTCCCTTTCATCTTTTTTAATTCTTCTAACTTCTCTAAGTATTGTTCTTCTGATATTTCTCCAGCTGCTTTTCTCTTTTCAAGCCTTTTTTCTACTTTACTTAATCTATTATTTGCCTTTTCTTTTTGCTCAGGAGATAAATCTTTAGATATACCTGATTTCATTTTTTTTCTTTTCGCCTCGCCTTTGTTCCGCTTACCTTTGCCTAGTCCCATTTCTTTTCGAAGGGCTTTTTTCTTAATGTCTTTTTCTTCTTCTGTAAGATTGCTATCATTTTCTATTTCTTCTACTGCTGTTCTGAAAGCATCTCTCTTTGCTTTGAACGCTTCTTTATTTACATCTCGTTGCGCTTTGTTTTTAGCTTTCATTTCTGATAATAGTGCCTTCTTTTTAGCTTTCTTTTCTACTTCAGACAGTTGCTCATCCTGTTCGATTTTTTCCAGTTGAGCTTTCATTTCCTTGTGGTCATTATACTTGCCTTTCTTGTGACCTTTGTTATTGTGCTTATGATGTTTGTGCCCATCTGCATGCTTGTGTCCATGTTTGGGATGATCAAGATTCTCTTCAGTACTTTGTTTTACATCAAACTCGATGCTTTCTTTTTGTAACTCTGGTGTAACGATATCTGCTTGCGCAAAAATGAAGCTGCTTGCAAATAAGAGAGTCAGAGTAGCGTAAATATATTTTTTCATGGTTGTTATTTTAAGTTTTGTTTTTGATGTAATACTTCATTAACGTACTAGCTAAAGTAAAAAAGTATAAGAAAGAGTTAAATAAACATTGGTTTAAATAAAGATGAGCAGTCAGAGTAAATCCGACTGCTCATTATAATCAATAATAGGAATTGCTATTTTGGCTAAAAGCTTATTTATTTATGGGCTTTGTGACCTCTTTTGTTATTTCAATAGTTTGTGGTCCAGCAATGATTTTGAACTCAGTACGTCTATTGACTCTGTGCTCTTCATCTGGGCATCTTACACCATTGACACATCTATTTAGAATAATAGATTCTCCATAACCTACGGGTTTGATACGATCCTCAGCTATGCCTTTATTGATAAGCCAGTCTGTTGCAGATTGTGCTCTACGCTGAGATAGTTTTTGGTTGTATTTAGAGATACCTTGCGCATCTGTATGAGAAGATAATTCTATCACCATGTCACTGTATTTGATAAGTAAACCATATAGTGTATTTAGATCTTTCTCTGCATCTTGAAGGATCTTAGCATCATCGAAATCGTAGTAGATATTGTTTAGTCTGATCGCTTCATTGATACTTACGGTTATTGTTTCTTCAGTTACTTCTGGCTCCACTGGTTCTACAGGTTCAGCTTTTAGAGATATTTTTTTCTGAACAGTAAAGTTATCTAATATACCAGCTGTATTAAAAAATATTGAATCAGGATAATAACCATCAGCAGATATAACAGCCTTGTACTTATAATCAGAACCTAATAAGAACTGAAATTCATTGCCTAATGAATTGAATTTAGAATCCGTAGGATTCTCAATAGGATCCGTTAGATTTTCGATTTTTATCGTAGCACCATTAAGTGGACCATCTGTCTCATCAACCACAACAGCTAATAGATCAATAACAATCTCACTTATATTAAATTCGAAAATATCATCGCAACAAGTCTTACTCTTCAATCTCTTCTTGTCTTCTGTAGGTCTGTTAGAGATAATGTAACCACTTTTACCACCGGGGTTCATACTTATGTATAAGTCATCGTTGGCTGAGTTAAACCCGAAACCCATATTCTCCATAGGACTCCAGTTTACACCATCAGTTACGGTGTAGAATATATCAAATCCCCCAATAGTAGGTCTCCCATCACTACTTACATATAACGTGCCTTCATAATAGAAAGGACATATGTCATCTCTATCCGTATTGATATCTGGACCCAGATTAACAGGAGATGAGAACTGTCCATCTCCTAATATATTGGCATAGTATATATCCATACCACCTTGTCCACCATCCATATCAGAACTGAAGAACAATACGGATTTGCCATATAATTCTCCCACTGCAGGATGTTTAACGAGGTAATCTCCATTGATACCTTGCGCAAGATCTGCACCTGACCATCCGCCTTCAGTCTGTTGACTGAGCATTATACGAGAAGAAGTAATTTCTGTTCCTTCTGTCTGTGTTCTTGTAAAATACATTGTTTTTCCATCAGAAGAGAATGCCACTTGACTGTTATG
>JALZVB010000277.1 GCA_023300835.1 Saprospiraceae bacterium
AGAGTTTACTCACCTCTGCTTTAAAAATACTCGTCATAGCTGTGGCTGTGGTTGCGTTTTTGTCGGATCAAGATGAAAGTTTGTGGAAAATCATAAAACAAGTTTGTCATACGGCGAACTCTATACTAGAGTAACAGGTATAGGAAGCAGGACATTGTTTAGGAAGGAATATATTAAGTCGCTTCAAATATATTCCATAAAAAGCAAAAGAGCCTTTAACTTTCGTTAAAGACTCTTTTTGCGGTCTGGACGGGACTCGAACCCGCGACCCCCTGCGTGACAGGCAGGTATTCTAACCAACTGAACTACCAAACCGTGCTTGTTAGCGAGTGCAAAAATATGCACCTTTCGTGATATTAACAATCATTTAGAGGATTAATTTTTTTCTTTTTTTAGCACTTCTGCTAATGTGTTGATTATCAATGGATACAGTTAGATTTTTCTTCTCTTAAAGTATGTGGTAAAAGGAATTTGAAAACAGTTTCCTACAAACAGATAAAGTTTTTTGAATATCGTGTTTTAATATATTGGAATAGCCTATATTTGCACTCGCTAAAGTCAAAGAGACTTACTAATGGCGTTTTTAGGTTCCATAGCTCAGTTGGTTAGAGCATCTGACTCATAATCAGAGGGTCCAAGGTTCGAGCCCTTGTGGAACCACATATATAAGGAGTTACAAACTAATGGTTTGTAGCTCCTTTTTTTGTTTACGCATTAAAGCGCTTCAGTATTTCTTGATATTCTATCAATATTTTTCCTAATCCAATTTGAAGGTTACTACAGTCCGATCGAATAGATTCAAACCTCGAATTTTTTGCTAGAATAATAAGCGTATACTTATCCTTTTCTCTGGGACCATCATGCTTTATCATGAATATGTCTTGTTTATCTTCCCAGAACTTGAAAAAGTCAATAAGATTGATATTTGGTAATTGCTTTATGAGTACTTCTAAAGTCATAATGTAGTTTATAGGGATAGTAATCGACACTTTAAAATTAGATTAATTGCAACTTACGCAAGTACAGACAGCGCAGATCAATATAGTATCTCCCTTTTTACCCTACCTTAGCCTATATAATAACAGTTATGATATACGCATTCAAAGGTTTCATCCCAGTCGTACATCCTTCTTCATACGTACATCCTCAAGCAACCGTAACCGGTAATGTGATTATAGGTAAAGATGTATACATAGGACCTGGAGCGGCGATAAGAGGAGACTGGGGAGGCATTGTAATAGAGGATGGCTGTAATGTCCAAGAGAACTGTACGATACATATGTTTCCAGGTATCACGGTAACACTACAAGCTGGGGCACATATAGGTCATGGCGCAATCATCCACGGTGCTCAAGTAGGACGTAATTGTATGGTCGGTATGAATGCGGTGCTGATGGATAATGTTATGCTCGGGGCAGAAAGTATTGTAGGAGCATTGACGTTTATAAAAGCAGATACGGTTATTCCGGAGAGAAGCCTGGTGGTGGGAAATCCTAGTAGAATAGTCAAGCAAGTCAGTGATGACATGATCGCTTGGAAAACAAAAGGCACGCAACTGTATCAATCTTTACCACAATCTTGTCATGAGAGCCTAGTAGCCTGCGATGCACTTACTGAAATACCTGAAGATCGTCCGCAACAAGAGTCATTATTCCAAACATGGAATGAGATAAAAGAAAGCTGAGATGTCTAAAGATTCAGAAATGTCTCCAGCCGAGATTACACAATGGATAAAAGCCCAAGCTCAAGAATTGGGTTTTCTTCATGTGGGCATTACCAAAGCAGAACAACTCCTTACTGAGGCGGATAGATTACAAGAATGGCTCAACAAAGGATTTCACGGCGAGATGTCCTACATGGAAAACCATTTTGAAAAAAGAACAGATCCTACCAAGCTGGTTGAAGGGGCTCGTTCAATTATATGTTTCTCCTATAATTACTTTCCTGAAGCGACACAAAATGAAGGTGCTCCCAAAATAGCCAAGTATGCTTATGGTAGAGATTACCATAAGGTCATAAAAAAGAAGCTGATCACGTTGTACAAATCCTTGGATGCCAAATATGGTCCGATCGACGGCAGATGTTTTGTAGATAGTGCACCTGTTATGGAACGAGAATGGGCATTGAGAGCTGGGCTAGGGTGGGTAGGTAAAAACACATTGGTGATACATCCTAGAGAAGGATCTTTCTTTTTTTTGGCAGAGATGATAATTGATCTAGAGTTAGTTTACGATCAATCTATATCTGATCATTGTGGTACGTGTACAAGGTGTATCGATGCATGTCCTACAGATGCGATTTCAGAAAATGGATACGAGTTGGATGCTTCCAAATGTATAAGCTATGCCACAATAGAATATAAAGGAGAAGAGCTGCCAGAATCATTTGAAGGTAAGATGGAAGACTGGATATTCGGTTGTGATATATGTCAAGATGTATGTCCATGGAATAAGTTTTCTAAACCTCATACGGAACCTGATTTTTTGCCAAGAGGCAACTTACTTGAAGTCACAAGGGAAGAGTGGAACGATCTTGACCAAGAGAAATTTGATACATTGTTCCTAGGGACACCTGTTAAGCGAACTGGGTACGAAGGATTAAAAAGGAATATTGATTTTCTAAAAAAATAGCCTTACTATTCGTGAGAACAGCAAGGCTATAATGTTTATCGTGAATGGTTTTTATTACACCTTTAAGATCTAAAGCTTTACAAACTTCTTAGAGGTTACCGATTCTCCGCTTCTCAATGTAAGAATATAAGTCCCTGTATCTAGATCTTCTATGTCAATTTTATATTGGATCAATTGTGTTTTGTCAACAGTTGCAGACTTTAGGACTTGACCTTGTATATTAGTTATCTCCATATTGAATGTTGTCTCATTTATCTCTCCACTCAACTCAACAGTAAGTTGATCGTAAGCTGGATTAGGTGATAATTCTAATGCGTAGGCTTGTTGGATGACTTCCTCGCTATTAGTCAATATACGACTTCCATTACTGAACCATACTCCCCACTGGAATGGACCTAAAATATCTCTTGTACTAGCTACACCAGTTATTTTAGTGTTTTCTAGATTTATAATGGCTAAATCATCACCGCTACTATCATTAAAATCATAGACTACAAAGTCATCTGACCTAGAAAAATTAGGATAGCCTACACTAGTGTTTTCAGTTATAACATCTCTGTCATTGGTTTCTATATTCATACCGAATATAGAAATGTCCTGTCCTTGTAATACATCAAAGGCAATTATATGTGGAGAGTTTTTGGAGAAAGTAGGATTTCCTATACTCACATCTTCTGGTAGTGTACCGAACAATTTATCGATGTTACCTAGAGCCCAAGTATCAGCCGAGGCATTCCACACTTCTAAGAATCCAATATCCCAAAACCGTATTGATTCAGTACCTAGTGTACTTTTAATCTCGTTCTGGGCATCGTACATGAGAGTTTCGCCTGTATGATCAAACTCCATCGCATCTGCAAATAATACATCGCCTGTCTGTACACCTTCTGTATATGTCGGGTTAAATAGATCAAATGTATTCTCTGTGTTACTGACAATATCGATGACTATCACTTCATCATTTAGCGTTGTTTCTAGTAATGCAATTTTATCTCCTTGTTTTGTAATAATGGCATTCCTCCAGTCAGGCGAGTTACTTACAATTCTCTCATCACTTCTTGGCGGATTTGAAGTCCAATCAATATCTATCAGGTGAATCTGATTATCTGTTCCTACAAATACAATTCTAGAACCATCGTCGGTTACACTAGGTTTAGATAATTGCGGTGTTCTCGATAATGGATCAAATAAGGCCGTACCAGATACTAAGTCAAATATAGTTAGGTTAGATCTTGATGCATCAGAAACAAGTAGCAAGTCAGCACCTTCGTTGACAATGATTTCTGTTTCATGATCGGGTACAGAACCATCTGTAATTCCTACTTGATCAAATGAAGACTCTGCTGCTGAAACAGTATTAGCACCATATAAATCTTGTGCAGCTTGTACAACGGCATATCTTAGGTCATTGAATCCTGATCGTCTTGTTAAGTATGTTGTAAGTGCACGATAGTATATTTGCTCAGCAACTTCTTTGCTCGTCTGCGTAGCTAGCAGATAGAAAGCATGATTAGGTATACCGCTATTGAGGTGCACACCACCATTATCTTCACTTCCGGTAAAGCGTTCATTCATATGTTTGGGTTGCCAGCCTCTTCCAAAATCACCTGTATTAGCATTGTTATGTGGGTCTTGCATATTTCTGAGTGCACCTCCTGGAAAGACACCAGGTCGCACAGCTTGCTCACCTATAGTCCAATTACTCCTGTCTATCATTGCGCCAAAGATATCGGCAAATGATTCATTCATCGCGCCAGATTCATCTTGATAAACCAGGTTAGCAGAAAACTCTACAACACCATGGCTCAATTCATGACCTGCTACATCTAGTGCTCTACCTAGCGGAAAGAAAGTATTGTCTCCGTTTCCATACCATAAGGCAAGACTACTGTAGAAAGCGTTACCCAGAGAAGAACCATCTTCATCGGATACATTGACAATAGAAACGATGTTCTGGCCATCACCTGTAATCGCTTCCCGACCGTGTACGGTTTTAAAATAATCATAGGCTTGACCGGCATTGTAATGAGCGGATACGCCTTCAGGAGAACTGGTCCATCTGTTGTTAGATGATAGAACTTGTGAGTATGTTATGTTTCCATTTACAGGAGACTGGTTATTGACATCTAGTGTCCATATGACACCTACAGGATCTTCTGGTAAACTGGATTGCGAGGTATTAAACATCGATCTAGAAGCATCTAGAAGAAAGAAGTTATTACTTAAGCTATACGTATTTATTGTTCTTGATTGACCCAATAAATCTTGCACATTAGTCGCTACTTCTGGTCCCGCTACGACAGGGCAGAACTTAGATTTTGAAGTTGCTTTTTCCTTTTGATCTGTGTGGTTATGATGTTCGTGATCGTGTTGACATCCTTTAACACCATGATGAAACTTACAGATGTTACTCCACTTGGTAATAATTTTACCTGTTTGAGCATCTATAATATATTCCATGTTTTCTATCGGATTAGGAAATACACGATAATGGTAAGCCAATTGATATTCATCTACAAGTTTATAGTAGACGAGTGATCCTTCCCACTGATTTATACCTTTTCCTATGCCCTGTGCTTGTATCGTTGCCCAATCTTGAAAATTACTGAATTCAGATTGTATAAGTGTTTTAGCCTCGATTTCAGTGATCGTTTCTTTTCTATTAAGTTCAGGTAGTTCACTGGAAGGAATGACTTCGCCATTTTGCATGAATGCACCATTCTGATCTGCATGGATAATGACTTCTGCGCCAAATACTTTTATACCATTGTGATATTGATTGTATTTAGTATGTGTCTGTCCGATGTCGTCTGACCATTGCGCTTGTTCAACGAAATTATTTTTATCTAGATCCAGGTTAAGAAGACCTGCTGCCTCCGTTAACCATTTATCAGTCGGAAGGCGTTTGCTTTGATCTTTAGCGATTACCCATTTTTGAGCTGTGTTGTCCTTCTTGATTAACCGAAGATTATCAGATGAGGTAGGTTGAAATGTATTTCCTACATAAGCTGAGAAGTCAATTTTCTGACTTGTAACGGATGTATCATGATCCTTAGAAATATTAGTGTTTAATATTTTTTCACCAGCTTGACGTTGTGATTCTTTAGCGGTGGGACTGTTCTTGAACTGAGCCGACATATCTAGTGAAGCTATTGTCAGTAGCGTTATTAATAGGTATTTATTCATTATATGTAAATGTGTTTGTATAATATTTATAATGGTCGATTGTTATTGAGTGGGGTTGTTTTTTGGTTTGTGTTAGATTTTATGAGCGATATCATTTTCCTTCATAGAAAAACATATTCCAGGACAGTCAATTC